>DASSLE010000021.1:0-8696 GCA_035689725.1 Pseudolabrys sp. | reverse complement strand
AAGAGCTCGCTTGAAACCGAGGCCGAGGAATTGATCGGCGCGATCGAAAAGCACTAGTCGTTAGATGGGGTAATCGGGGTCAAGCATGGAAGCTTTTCTAATCGCCAATATGGCTCCGATCATGTTCGGCGCATTGGTGGTTTTTCTGCTGCTCGGCTATCCGGCGGCGTTTTCACTCGGCGCGGTTGGACTGATCTTCGCGCTAATCGGCATTGAGCTCGGCCTGTTCGTTCCGGACTTCCTGCAAGCGTTGCCCGAGCGCGTCTACGGCGTAATGAGCAACGACACGCTCCTTGCGATTCCCTTTTTCACATTCATGGGTTTGGTGTTGGAACGATCCGGAATGGCGGAGGATCTGCTCGACACCATCGGGCAACTATTCGGCACCATCCGCGGCGGCCTTGCCTATGCGGTGATTTTCGTCGGCGCGCTGCTCGCCGCCACCACCGGTGTTGTCGCAGCATCCGTGATATCGATGGGTCTGATCTCGCTGCCAATCATGCTGCGCTATGGTTACGACCGACGCGTGGCTTCCGGCGTGATCGCTGCCTCCGGCACCTTGGCGCAGATTATTCCGCCGTCGCTGGTGCTCATCGTCATGGCCGATCAGCTGGGTAAATCGGTCGGCGACATGTACGAGGGCGCATTCATACCAGGTCTCGTGCTGGCCGGTCTCTACGCCTTCTACATATTTCTTGTCACCCTGCTGTTTCCAAAAGCCACGCCGGGCTTGCCGTCGGAAGCGGTCGGGTTTCGCGAACCCGACGGCGGCCGTGGCCTGATTTCGCTCGGCATGCTGACAGTGGTGAGTGGCGTATTTGGCTGGTTCATGATGCGGGATTCCACGACGCACGGCGCCGATTTCGTGGTGTTGAGCATGTTCTTTGGAATCATGTTCGCGTTCGGTGTCGCTGTCGTAAATTGGATTGTAACCCGCTTCACTGGCTTCCGCTTCCTGTCGCACATGGCGCAACAAACCACCTTTGTTATGGTGCCGCCGTTGTTCCTGATCTTCCTGGTGCTCGGCACCATCTTTATCGGCGTCGCCACGCCGACCGAAGGCGGCGCCATGGGCGCCAGCGGAGCGCTAATCCTGGGCGCCCTCAAGCGGAGGCTGAGCTGGGACCTTGTTCGGCAAGCAACCGAATCCACGGCCAAACTGTCGGCTTTCGTGGTCTTCATCCTGGTGGGCGCGCGCGTATTCTCGCTCACTTTCTATGGCGTGAGCGGACACATCTGGGTTGAACATTTGCTGACGTCATTGCCCGGCGGCCAGATTGGGTTCCTGCTCTTCGTCAACGCCTTCGTCTTTGTGCTCGCTTTCTTCCTCGACTTCTTCGAGCTCGCCTTCATTGTCATCCCCCTACTCGGCCCCGCCGCTGAGCACCTCGGCATTGACCTAATCTGGTTCGGCGTCATTCTTGGCGTGAACATGCAGACGTCGTTCATGCACCCGCCATTCGGATTCGCCCTTTTCTACCTCCGTTCGGTGGCGCCGCGTGAAAGCTTCCTCGATCGAGTAACAGGCAAACGCACCGAGGGCGTCACCACCGGACAGATTTACTGGGGCGCGGTACCATTCGTGGTGATCCAAGTAATCATGGTTGTCACGGTGATTTTGTTCCCGGCCATGGTCATGCATTACAAGAGCGGACTGTCGACGATTGACCCGAACAAGGTGAAAATCGAGATCCCGCAGATCGAACTGCCGCCGCTCGACTTCAACGAACCGCCCAAGAAGTAACGATCACACCGGCGTAAAAAACAGCCCCGGAACCGAGGTTCCGGGGGCGCTTGCTTTTGGCTGCTCGGTCAACCGCGCGAGTGACGGATCATGAACGAATCGTAGCTGAGTTCGGCCACCTGGAACCATTGGTAGCCGCTGTTGGTGTAGGACGTCATCGAGTCATAGACCTTTTTGAAGCTTGCATTGTTCGCTGCGATTTCACTATGCAGTTCTTTCGCAGCTTTGAAACAGGCTTCCATGATCGCCGGCGAGAAACCATGCAGCTTCACGCCATTGGCGAGCAGACGCCTGAGCGCGGCCGGGTTGAGCTCGTCGTATTTCGCCATGCACCAGGTGTTGGCGAGGTGGCCGGCCTGCTCGAGGACCGCCCTGTAAGCTTTCGGCAACGCGTTCCACTTGTCGAGGTTGACGAAGCAGAACAGCATCGAGCCGCCTTCCCACCAACCTGGGTAGTAATAATTCGGCGCGACTTTGTAGAAGCCGAGCTTCTCGTCATCGTAGGGGCCAACCCATTCGGCAGCGTCGATGGTACCCTTCTCCAGCGCCGGATAGATATCGCCGCCTGCGATCTGTTGCGGAACGGCCCCGAGCTTCTGCAGCACGGTGCCGGGGAATCCGCCGATACGCATTTTCAGGCCTTTGAGATCGTCGACGGTGTTAATCTCCTTGCGGAACCAGCCGCCCATCTGACAGCCGGTTTGGGCCGCGAGCAGCGCCGTGCAGTTATATTTCTTGTAGAATTCGTTGAGCACTTCCTTGCCGCCGCCGAGCGTGAACCAGCCCTGGTTCAGCCGCGCGTTGGGACCGAATGCGACCGAGGTACCGAAGGCGAAGGTTGGATCCTTGCCGAAATAGTAATACGAGGCGCTATGACCGCATTCGACGGTGCCATTCTGCACCGCATCGACAACCTGAAGCGCGGGCACGATTTCGCCGCCGGCAAACACCTGGATCTGGAACTTGTTATCGGTTGCCTCGGCAACTGCCTTGGCCATCAACTCCGCCGCGCCGAATAGCGTGTCGAGCGACTTCGGCCAACTGCAGGTCATACGCCATTTGATTTCAGGCATCGACTGCGCGATCGCCGGCGCGGCGACTGCGCTTGCGGCAACGCCAAGACCGGCGGCCTTGATGAATTGACGACGTTTCATCGCAATCCTCCCTCTGTTTTTCGTAGCGGGAGCCCACTACTACCCGCGCACCCTTTATTCCATCTCACGGGGCGTGGCCGAAAACATGACCGAGACCGCTCCTTAAATCCAGTCTGCACCGGTTCAACCAAACTTGTAAGCGAAAATGGGCTCCTAGGCGCAGCCCGAAAGCGGCAGGGGCCGGCTGGCGGACCGACCCCTGGATTCAATCGATTTGTGCGCGATTAGCTGCGCGGTCGCGAGCGGATCATGAAGGAGTCGTAGGTGTACTCGGCGACTTGCCACCACAGATATTCGTCGTTGCGGAAGGCTACGATGGAATCCCAAGTCTTCTTGTAGTCCGCATTGGTAGCCGAAGTCTCCGCGTTCACTTCGTTGGATGCCTTAAGACACGCCTCCATCACAGCCTGCGTGAATGGCCGAAGCTGGACGCCGTTGGCAACCAGTCGCTTGAGCGCCAGCGGGTTCTTGGCATCGTAGTCGCCCTGCTGTTGCGCATTGCACGCCGCGGCTGCCGCTTCGATGATAGATTTGTATCCTTTCGGCAGCTCGTTCCACTTGGCGAGGTTGATGAGCATATGGTTGGCGGTGCCGCCCTCCCACCATCCCGGATAGTAGTAGAACTTAACGATTTTGTAGAAGCCGAGTTTCTCGTCGTCATAGGGCCCAACCCATTCGGCGGCGTCGATGGTGCCCTTCTCAAGCGCCGGATAAATGTCGCCACCGGCGAGCTGCTGGGCGACAACGCCGAGCTTGCCGAGTGTTTTGCCGGCCCAACCTCCGATGCGCATCTTGAGGCCCTTGAAGTCGCCCGGCTCCTTGATCTCCCTGTTGAACCAGCCACCCATCTGGCAGCCGGTGTTGCCGGCGAGTAGGCACTTGGTGTTGAATTTGGCGCCAAACTCGTCGATCAACTTCTGGCCATCGCCATGGTAGAACCATGAGTTCTGCATGCGGGCATTGAGGCCGAACGGGACGGCGCAGAACAGCGCCCAGGTCGGATCCTTGCCGATGTAGTAGTACTGGGCGCTGTGGCCCAATTCGACGGTGCCGTTCTGCACCGCATCGAGCACTTGCAGACCGGGGACGATCTCGCCGGCAGCGAACGTCTGGATCTGGAACTTGCCGTCGGTCGCTTCCGACACATATTTCGCGAATAGCTCGCAAGTGCCGAACAGCGTATCGAGCGATTTCGGCCAGCTGGCCGTCAGCCGCCATTTTAAGGTCGGCGACGATTGTGCGATCGCCGGGGCGGCAACCGCAGTGGCGGCAGCACCGGCTCCCATTGCTGTCAAAAATTGGCGTCGTTTCATCTGTTCCTCCATCTGGGCGTCCTGACGTTTCGTCTTTCGCCCCCGTCAGCGAATACGTCCGGCAGGCGCATACAATGCTGCGCGGCCGGAAAGCGCACAAGATGGAAATTGCGCAAACCGTCTAGTCCTTTCGCCTCGGGCGAAAACCTAGAGTTTAGGCCTCAATCACAATCTTCGGGGCACCCCGGCTGGCCGCTTCGCCCTTAAGTTGGGCAAGCACTTTGGTCGCGATGTCGCGATAAATGCGCGCATGCTCGCCGTCAGGTTCGGTCGCGACCACCGGCAGGCCGGCATCGGATTTTTCCCGGATCGTCATATGAAGCGGAACTTCTCCGAGGAAAGGTACGCCCAGACGCTCGGCTTCCTTGTGCGCCCCGCCATGACTGAAGATATCCGACCGCGTGCCGCAGTTCGGACACAGAAAATAACTCATGTTCTCGACCACGCCGAGCACCGGCACGCTCACACGCTTGAACATGGCGACGCCGCGGCGCGCGTCGATCAGTGCGAGGTCCTGCGGCGTGGAGACGATCACGGCGCCTTTGAGCGGCACCTGCTGAGCTATGGTAAGCTGCGCATCGCCGGTGCCGGGCGGCATATCAACCACCATGACGTCAAGCTTGCCCCACTCAACCTCGCGCAGCATCTGCGTGATCGCCGACATGACCATCGGGCCGCGCCAGATCATTGGCGTCTCTTCATCGATCAGAAACCCGATCGACATCACCGTAAGGCCATAGCGGTCGATGGGCTTGAGACGAGTGCCACCGATGGTCTGAGGTTTTTCCTTGATGGCCAGCAGCTTTGGCAGCGAGGGTCCGTAGATGTCGGCATCGAGCATCCCCACTTTCAGCCCGAGATCGCGCAGGCCGAGCGCCAGGTTAACCGCGGTGGTCGACTTGCCGACGCCGCCTTTGCCGGACGCGACCGCGATCACAGCGTCGACGCCGGGAATTCCCGGTTGCGCTTTGTCAGCGGGATGGGCAGTACGTTGCGGCTGGGCCGCTGTGTGGGCCGGCTGCGGTCCGCGCGCGGCCACACCGGGACTACGTTCAGCGGTCAACGCGACGAGCGCGGATTGCACGCCGGGAATATTGCGTACTGCGTCTTCGGCCGCCTTGCGCACCGGCTCCCAGGCTTTTACCGCCGCCGCATCGACTGTCAGCGAGAAGAAAACCTTGCCGTCTGAAACGACAATATCGGAGATCACGCGCGCGTCCGGCAAAGCCGTCCCACTGGGCGACGGCACCTTCGCCAAAGCCGCGAGAACTTGCTCCTTGCTCACCGCCATAACCACATATCCATGTTGCGTGCGTCACCATAGGCAAGACCGGGCGCCCGTCAATGCGGCGCCACCAGCGAGACCGGTTGACGCGTCGGCTTTGGCAATGACCTATTGGCAGATAGGCATCGGCTACGGCTGGCCAAGAGGAAAATTGGAAGGAGACCGATGATGGCAAAGGTGGCGTTTCTGGGCCTGGGTGTGATGGGCTACCCCATGGCGGGTCACTTGAGGAATAAAGGCGGCCACGACGTGACCGTCTATAACAGGACCGCCGCCAAAGCCGAGCAGTGGATCAAGCAACATGGCGGACGGTCGGCCCCTACCCCCAAAGCCGCGGCCGAAGGCCAGGACTTCGTTATGGCGTGCGTCGGCAACGATCACGATCTACGCGAAGTGACATTGGGACCGAACGGCGCCTTTGCGGGCATGGGCAAGGGCAAGGTTTTTGTCGACCATACGACCGCCTCTGCGGAAATCGCGCGCGAACTTTACGCGGCGGCGAATAAGAGCGGCTTCGATTTCGTCGATGCGCCGGTATCCGGCGGTCAGGCCGGCGCCGAGAATGGCGTGCTGACAGTTATGTGCGGTGGCGATGCCGAACCTTTCGCTCGGGTGGAGAAAGTTATCGCGGCATATGCGCGCGCCTGCAATCTGCTCGGCCCGCCCGGATCGGGGCAGCTCTCGAAGATGGTCAACCAAATCTGCATCGCGGGACTGGTACAGGGTTTGGCGGAAGGCTTGCACTTCGCCAAAAAGTCCGGACTCGATATCGAGAAGCTGATTGCCACTATCTCGAAAGGCGCAGCGCAATCCTGGCAAATGGAAAATCGCTACAAGACCATGGCTGCCAACAAATTCGATTTCGGATTCGCGGTCGATTGGATGCGCAAAGACCTGGGAATCTGCTTGGGCGAGGCTCGCAAGAACGGCGCGCACCTACCGGTTACAGCGCTGGTCGACCAATTCTACTCCGAAATCCAGGCCATGGGCGGCAAACGCTGGGATACGTCTAGTCTGATTGCGTTGCTCGAACGCTAATCGCACCTTTTTATTGCCGTGGCATTGCCCGATGTCGGCCTCCAAGCCGAAGACAGCCCTTTCGGGATCACGCGCTTGCACTTGGCCGTGCCGACACGGCCGCGTGCCAGCGTTTCACGTTGGTGGCACCCTCCGGCATCGTAAGCCGTCCTGGCTTCAGGAAATCGACCGCGACTTGCGTAGTGATGTCGGCGACCGTGTAGCGATCACCCGCGACGAACTCACGCGTGGCGAGCTCGCGGTCGAGCATTTCGAGAAACCATGCAACCCGTGGCCTGTTCGCTTCGGCCCAAGCTGCCACTTGCGGTACCTCCAGCTCCTTCATCGCCGGATGCGTGTGGCGGAACACTGCCGCTACGTTCGCCAAGAAATTGATCTCAGCTCGTCGATTCCACATTTCCACGATTGCGCAATCTTTAGGTCCGACACCGAACAAGGGCGGTTCCGGATGCAACATCTCAAAATATCGGCAGATCGCAATCGACTCGGTAATTATTGTGCCGTCATCCAGCACCAGCGCCGGCATCCTCTGTAGCGGATTGATTGCGGCGTATTCCGGTGTCTTGTGCTGCATCGTGGTGATATCGACCTGCTCGGTCGGAACGGCGATGCCCTTTTCAGCGAGGAAAATTCGCACGCGCCGCGGGTTCGGAGCCAACTTGCTGTCATAGAGTTTCATGAGTACCCCCGGCTCCAATATCGGTTTTTTGCCTCAGGTCCAGCCTGAACACGGGCAAAAACTGCTGTCAAAGGGATGTAAACAATCGTTAACCAGAGTCTTAAGGTCCCTCTTATGCTTCGTCTTAAGGAATTTGCGCAAGGCTGCGGCGGGTCTTTGCAAGTTCCAGCGTTCAATTAATGCCAATTCTAGGCGAACAACCCGATCTTGCCGCGCTGCCTCCGGAAAACTCGCCCGTGAAGCGCCGTCTTGCCGCGCAATACGTGCGCGAGGCACGAGACCGCCTGACGTCCTCGAGCGGTACCCGCCCGGCCGCGGCGCGCTTACCGCTGGCGCCTGGACCGCCGCCGTGCTCGTCATCCACGCCGTAATGATCGCAAAGTGCCGGCAATTTCTAGAACGGCCGATGAGCGAGATTTCCTCGCGTGCATGGCGGCTGCGATTCGTCATGCTCGATCTATTTTATGGGCTGGCCTGGATGCTTCTCCTGATCCACCCGGTCGGCGCCGATGAAAGCTCAAGCGCCTTCATGCTTTTTGTGATGCTGCTGGTGGTCGCGGTATCCAGCATGCTGGCCTCGAGTCTGCCGACAGCAGTATTCGCCGCGACTTTTCCGGTCACTACAGTAGTCGCGCTCGACTTCATCCTGCAGGGTAAGCTACGCGATTACATCCTTGCCATCATGGCGTTGACCGCCCAAGGCTATTTCGCTGCGTTAACCTATCGCCTTTATTCCAGCACCCTGGCGACGTTGGAAGCGCGCGCGGAAAAGGACGCATTGATCGGCGAGCTGGAACAGGCGAAAGCAATCTCCGATGAGGCGCGCCGGCGCGCGGAAGCTGCCAACATAGCTAAGTCGCGCTTCCTCGCACAGATGAGTCACGAATTACGCACGCCGCTAAATGGTATTCTCGGTTTTTCCGAGGTAATGAAGACCGAGATATTCGGTGCGCATGTCGTGCCGACCTATAAGGAATATTCCTCCGACATACATAGCTCTGGCGTGCATCTGCTTGGTCTCATCAATGAGGTCCTCGATCTGTCGCGCATCGAGGCTGGTCGCTACGAGCTCAACGAGGAATCCGTTTCGCTCGTGGCCGTCGTCGCGGATTGCCATCATCTGCTGAAGCTGCGCGCCAGAAACCGCGGCATAACGATCCATGAGATATTCGAGCCCGAATTGCCGCGGTTGTGGGCTGACGAGCGTGCGATCCGCCAGATTTGTCTCAACCTATTGTCGAATGCCATCAAGTTCACTCGTCGGGCCGGTGAGATCTGGCTGAAGGTTGGCTGGACCGCTTCCGGCGGTCAGTACATCAGCGTGAAGGATACAGGTGCTGGCATTCCAGAGGAGGAAATTCCGATCGTGCTTGCTTCATTTGGCCAGGGATCGAATTCTATCAAATCGGCGGAACAGGGCGCGGGCCTCGGGCTGCCGATCGCGAAAAGCCTAGTCGACCTTCACGGCGGCACGTTCACTTTA
>DASSLE010000020.1:0-6032 GCA_035689725.1 Pseudolabrys sp. | reverse complement strand
CGCTTGTTGGTCGGTAGATTGACCCCCGCGATACGAGCCACTTAGCTTCTCCTATATCGGCCGGTGGCGCGGAAAGCGCCGAATTCTTGTGTCCCTGGAAGGGGATAGCGCAAAGCGTAACACGACGCCCGTCCCCGCCTTGTTGGGGCCCGGCATCGCGTCAAACTCCTGAATGTGCAGCTTATTAAGGGATTCATCGCGCCTTCGTCAACCTCCGCCTACGGTTTTTACGCTGTCCCGGCTTGTTTTTGCGCTTGGCTCCGACCGAACGTTTCCGGCGGGCGCGGCCTTTTAGGGAAGCCCGCTTGGGTGTGCGGGAGGCTCTGCTCTTCCGGCGGCTGGATTTGAGCTTGGGAGTTCGAAGGGACCGCAGTAACCGGCCAATCTCCGCGGTGACCTCATCAATCGAGGCCATCCCATCCACGCTCTTGAGCATGCGCTTACCGGCGTAATAGCCCGCGAGCGGGGCCGTCTGCGCCCGATACGCTGAAAGCCGTCCCTTGAGTACCTCCGGATTGTCGTCCGCGCGCACCTTCTCTCCGCGAGCGATCATGTCGGCCACTCGCCGCTCAATGCGCCGAAGGAGGATGCCCTCATCGACCTTCAGCTCGATCACCGCATCGAGCTTGAGCCCGCGCTCGGCCAATAAGCGGTCAAGCGCTTGTGCCTGTGGCACCGTGCGCGGAAAGCCGTCGAGTACAAAGCCGCGTTTGGCGTCGGGCTGGTCAATGCGATCAGCGATGATCGCCACTACGACGTCATCGGGTACCAGTTCGCCTCGATCCATAATGCTTTTGGCGCGCAGGCCGACGGGAGTGCCGGCGGCGACCGATGCGCGCAGCATGTCGCCTGTCGAAAGCTGGATAATTCCGTGTTTGGCTATCAGGCGCTGTGCTTGCGTGCCCTTTCCCGCCGCCGGCGGGCCGAGCAGGATCAGTCTCATCGCGTGCGACCTCGCAGCTTCGAGCGCTTGATCAGGCCTTCATACTGGTGCGCAAGCAGATAACCCTGGATTTGCGCCACTGTATCCATCGTGACGCTGACTACGATCAATAGGGACGTGCCGCCGAAATAGAATGGCACGGCTGCATAGGAAATTAGGATTTCCGGTATGAGACACACGATCGCGAGGTAGATCGCACCGACCACCGTAATGCGCGAGAGTACATAGTCGATGTACTCGGCGGTACGCTCGCCCGGCCGGATCCCAGGGATGAACCCACCATGCTTCTTCAGATTGTCCGCGGTCTCCGTCGGATTGAACACCACCGCGGTATAAAAGAAGGCGAAGAATACGATCAGCGCGATGTAAAGAATTAGGAATAATGGCCGACCGTGGCCGAGCAGCGTAGTGACCGTTGTGAACCACTCTGGCCCCTGTCCGGCGTTGAAGTTGGCGACCGTGGTTGGCAGCAACAGCAACGAGGATGCGAATATGGGAGGAATCACGCCGGAGGTGTTCAGCTTGAGTGGCAAATGCGAGGATTGGCCCTCGAACATGCGATTGCCAACCTGACGTTTTGGGTACTGAATCAGCAAGCGTCGCTGCGCGCGCTCCACGAACACGATGAAGGCGATAACGGCGACCGCCATTACAATTACGGCGAGGATCAAGCCGGTCGACAATGCGCCTTGCCGGCCAAGCTCGAGCGTACCAGCGATTGCGGAGGGCAATTGCGCCACGATTCCGGACAGGATGATCAGCGAAATGCCGTTGCCGATACCACGCGAGGTGATTTGTTCGCCCAACCACATTAGAAACATGGTGCCGCCGGTGAGCGTGATAGTCGTGGACATCAGAAAGAAGATGCCCGGATTGCTGACCACGCTCCCGGTACCTTGCAGACCGACCCCAATACCGTAGGCCTGAAATGCAGCGAGCAGCACGGTAAGATACCGTGTGTACTGGTTCATGATCTTGCGGCCCGCCTCGCCTTCCTTCTTGAGCGCTTCGAGCGTCGGCGAAACCGTCGTCATCAGCTGAATGATGATCGAGGCCGAGATGTACGGCATGATGTTGAGCGCGAAGATCGCCATCCGGTGGATGCCACCGCCGGAAAACATGTTGAACATGCCAAGAATGCCGCCGGCCTGCGTATTGAAGATCTGTTCCCAGGCGTTGGGATCAATGCCTGGCAATGGGATGTAGGTACCCAGGCGATAAACCAGCAGCGCAGCCACTGTGAACCAGATGCGCTTCTTGAGCTCTTCGGCCTTGGCGAGCGCCGAGAAATTCAGATTGGCCGCCAGTTGTTCTGCCGCCGAAACCATCGATTGCTCCTTCGGCCCCCGCCCGGGTTTCTGTCATGGTCTGCGGATGCAGAACATCTAGCCGCCGCGATGCTCTAGATATGCCCGGCCTTGCCGAACGGTAGTCGGAACTTACTGATCGCCCGCTTGCGCGGACGATGACACCCAGAAGAACTACTCAGCCTTAGCCTCGTTTTCCGCCTTGGGCTTGCCGCCTTTCGGCTTGTCGCTACCCTTGGCCGCTTGCAACGCCATGCGTTTGTTCTTGCCCTTCGGTTCGGCATCTTCTTCCTTTGCCGGTGCGAGAATCGTCACCGCGCCGCCGGCCTTTTCTACCGCCGCAACGGCGGATTTCGAGGCGCGCCAGACCGAAAACTCGACCTTGCTCTTGAGTTCGCCTTCACCGAGGAGCTTCACTCCACCTTTCTCGCGTCGCATCAGTCCCGCCTTGACCATGACCGCGGCATCAACCGGAGCCTTGGCATCGATAAGGCCGGCGTCGATCGCGGCCTGCACTTTGCCAAGGTTGATCTCGTTGAGCCGAACCGCGAATGACGTGTTGCGGAAACCGCGCTTAGGCAGCCGGCGATGCAGCGGCATCTGGCCGCCTTCGAAGCCCTTGATGCGCACGCCGGTGCGCGCGGTCTGGCCCTTGCCGCCGCGGCCGCCGGTCTTGCCCATGCCGGAGCCGATGCCGCGACCGATGCGCATCCGCTTCTTTCGTGCACCCGCCCTATCGGCGATCTGGTTGAGTTTCATCGCACTGTCCTCTTACTTCGCGGCGCCAACCACGCGCACCAGATGCTGCACTTTGCGGATCATTCCGCGGGTCGACGGCGTATCCGGCAGGTCGCGCAAGCGCCCAATCTTGTTGAGGCCGAGCCCGATCAGCGTCGCGCGCTGCTCATGATGGCGCCGCTGCGGGCTGCCCACCTGCTCAACCTTGATAGTCTTTTGGGACTGAGCCATGTGCTAAATTCCTCAATCAGCCGCCACTTCCGCGTCGCCATCGCGACGGCGCGACTGCAAGGTCGAGACCTTGATATTGCGGCGGGCGGCAACCGAGCGGGGTGAATCCTGGTGCTTGAGCGCGTCGAAAGTCGCGCGCACAACGTTGTACGGGTTGGACGAGCCGAGCGATTTTGCCACGACGTCCTGCATGCCTAGAGTCTCGAACACCGCGCGCATCGGGCCGCCGGCGATGATGCCGGTACCGGGAGGCGCAGCGCGCAGGAACACTTTGCCGGCGCCATGGCGGCCAAGCACGTCATGATGCAGCGTGCGGCCCTCGCGCAGCGGAACGCGCGTCAAGCCGCGCTTGGCTGCGTCGGTCGCCTTACGGATTGCCTCCGGCACCTCACGAGCCTTGCCATGACCGAAGCCGACCCGGCCCTTCTGATCGCCCACTACCACCAACGCAGCAAATCCGAAACGGCGGCCGCCCTTGACCACCTTCGCCACGCGGTTGATGTGCACCAGCTTGTCGATGAACTCGCTGTCGCGCTCTTCGCGGTCGCGCCCGCCGCGCTCACGATCTCGTCGAGGTTCATGTGCCATGTTTGACCAATCCGTTAAAAGTTGAGGCCGCCTTCGCGCGCCGCGTCGGCCAGTGCCTTGATGCGTCCGTGATAGAGATAGCCGCCGCGATCGAACACGACGTCTTTGATGCCCTTTTCTTTGGCGCGCTCGGCGATCAGTTTTCCGACCGCCTTGGCCGCCGCGATGTTGGCACCACTCTTGGCGCCCTCGCGCATTGGTTTCTCGAGCGTTGAGGCCGCTATCAGCGTCGTACCTTTCACGTCGTCGATGAGCTGGGCGTAGATGTGCTTGGACGAGCGGAACACCGATAGACGCGCGCGCCCGCGGGCCGCGAGCTTGATCCTGCGTCGCACCGTCGCCGTCCGCCGTGCGGTCCGGTCAGTTAATCTCGACATGGCGCGTCCTCTACTTCTTCTTCCCTTCCTTGCGGAAGATATACTCATTCACGTATTTCACGCCCTTGCCTTTGTAGGGCTCGGGCGGGCGGTAACCGCGGATCTCGGCCGCGACGTGGCCGACTTTCTGCTTGTCGACCCCGGCGACTACAATTTCGGTTGGCTTCGGCGTTGCTATGGTGATGCCTTCCGGAATCGGAAAGTTTACGTCGTGGGAAAAGCCGAGCTGCAATTGCAGCGTTTTGCCCTGAACTGCAGCGCGGAAACCCACGCCAGTGATTTCCAACTTCTCCTCGAAGCCTTTGGTCACGCCCGACACCACGTTTGCAACCAGAGTGCGTGAGGTACCCCACATCGAGCGCGCACGCTTGCTTTCCCCACGAGGCTCGAGCTTGATCGCGCCCTTGTCCATAGCAACCGACACATCCTCGTGCACGACGACCTGCAGGGCACCCTTCGGGCCTTTCACCTTAACGGTCTGCCCTTCCACATTGGCGGTGACGCCTGTGGGAACCGCGACCGCTTTTTTGCCGATGCGAGACATCAGAACACCGTACAGATGATTTCGCCGCCCACGTTCGCCTCACGAGCGTCGTGGTCGGCCATAACGCCCTTTGGCGTTGACAGGATGGCGACGCCAAGACCGTTGTTGATGCGCGGCAGATTGCGAACCGCTACGTAAACGCGACGGCCGGGTTTAGAGATACGTTCGATTTCGCGGATAACCGGCTCGCCGTCGAAATATTTCAGCTCGATCTCGAGCTCAGACCGCCCACTAGCGTGCGCCACGGTGGCATAGCCGCGGATGAAACCTTCCGTCTTTAGCACCTCAAGCACGCGTTCGCGCTGCTTGGAGCCCGGCATCGAGACTTTCGATTTGCTGCGCATCTGCGCATTGCGGATGCGCGCGATCATATCGCCGATCGGATCGTTCACTGCCATCGCGCCCTCCTCACCAGCTCGACTTCACAAGGCCCGGAATCAGGCCTTTGGAGCCAAGGTCGCGCAACGCGATGCGGCTCAAGCGATGCTTGCGGTAGTAGGCGCGCGGACGGCCGCTGAGTTCACAACGATTGCGCACGCGTGTCTTGGAAGAATTACGCGGCAGTTCAGCCAATTTTAGAGTAGCGGCAAAACGCTCCTCCATCGGCAGCTTCTTGTCGCGCGCGATCGTTTTCAGCTTCGCACGCCGGCTGGCGAATTTCTTCGCCATCTTGCGCCGCCTATTATTCTTCTCGATTGAACTCTTCTTGGCCATACTTTCGCTCCTTGCGGTTCCGCGTATGAGGCCTAACCTCACTGCCGGAACGGGAAGTTAAATGCGGTGAGCAGCGCGCGCGCCTCATCGTCGTTGCGGGCACTGGTACAAACGGTGATATCGAGACCCCAGGAATCGGTGACTTTGTCGAAGTCGATCTCTGGAAACACGATGTGTTCCTTGATGCCGAGGCTGTAGTTGCCGCGACCGTCGAAACTCTTCGGATTGAGGCCGCGGAAATCACGTATCCGGGGCAACGCGATATTTACAAGCCGGTCGATGAAGTCGTACATGCGCGCCTTGCGCAGTGTGACCTTGCAGCCGATGGCCTGACCGTCACGCAGCTTGTAAGTAGCGATCGACTTGCGCGACTTGGTGATCACTGCCTTCTGGCCGGCGATCAGCGACAGGTCATTGGCGGCATTGTCCACCTTCTTGCGGTCGGCAACACCCTCGCCGATGCCCATGTTGAGCACGACCTTGGTGATCTTGGGCACCTGCATGCGGTTCGAATAGCCGAGCTGCTTCGTAAGTTCTGCGCGAATGACGCTCTCGAAATGGGTGCGCAGGCGCGGCATATAGTCCGAGCG
>DASSLE010000019.1:0-13472 GCA_035689725.1 Pseudolabrys sp. | reverse complement strand
ACGCTCGTCGGCTACGACATCATGAGGGGGCGGCAGCTCTTAATTGAGACAAATGCCAGCGATTACGCGCACCTTATCTTCGCCTGTCTTTTTCACGACATTGGTTACGTTCGTGGTATTCTTAAGGGCGATAGCGCCGACGGCTACATTATTGACGCCAAAGGCAACAAGGCCGAGCTGCCGCGCGGCTCGTCGGATGCTGCGCTAATGCCGTATCACGTCGACCGGTCAAAGCTGTTTGTGTTGGACCGCGTGGCCAAGGACAAATCGCTCGATGCCACCCGCATCGCCAATGCTATCGAGTGTACGCGCTTTCCGCCGCCGCATGGCGCCGACTATAGCGACAGCGAAGACGGCATGCTGGTGCGCGCCGCTGATCTCATCGGCCAGCTCGGCGATCCGCATTATCTGCGCAAAGCCAATGCACTTTATTACGAATTCGAAGAAGTCGGGATGAACAAGCAACTCGGCTATGATTCGCCAGCCGACCTCACCGATCTCTATCCGAAGTTCTATTGGAGCAGCGTATCGGCGCAGATTCAGAGCGCGATCCGCTACCTCAACATCACGTCGAACGGACGGCAGTGGATCGCCAATCTCCACAGTAATATCTTTCGCGCCGAACGCGAGCTGAACCTCTCCGGTCCACAACGCTGAGACCGGCGTTCACGGTGCCTTGAGGTCGGACTGTCCGCTTTGTGCCAAAAGCAGACATTCCACCAATCATTTGATCAACTCGTCGGCGCGATTTTCCGCAATCAGCGCACGGAAAGTACTACGACCCTCGCACCGATCGGCGTACGCTGATAAAGATCGATGACATCTTGGTTGATCATTCGGATGCAGCCGGAAGAAACGCTCTTGCCGATGGTCCACGGTTCGACTGTGCCGTGAATGCGGTAGAGCGTGTCCTTGTTGCCCTGCCAGAGGTACATCGCGCGGGAACCAAGGGGATTGCGCGGGCCGCCAGGCATGCCGAGGCCGCTTTGCAATTCACTCATCTGCTGTCTCAGCTCGGGTTGGCGCTGAATCATCTCCTTGGGCGGATACCAGTCCGGCCATTCCTGCTTGTCGTGGATGGTCGCTGCGCCCGACCACCCGAAGCCTTGGCGCCCTACGCCGACGCCATAGCGGACCGCCCGTTCACCACCCTGAACGAGATACAGGAAATGATTATGCGGATCGATAACGATCGTGCCGGGCTGCTCGTGCGTAGGGTAAAACACAACTTGGCGCAGAAATATCGGATTGATGTCGGACACTCTCACCGCCGGGATTGGAAAGGGCTCACCACTTACCGGCGCATACAATGCAAATTGGCGCCTGACAGCGAGGTTGGCCGTCACTCCGTTTCCGTACGGTGCCGCCTCCTCAGACGGCTGGGGGACCGGCCTAATATTCATTGGTGCTCCCGGTCCTTGACAGGTCCAAGGGTAGCGATCGTCGCAGAACTGAGCTGACGCACTACGGACGCTCATTGCGGCGATGACCGCGAGCCAGATTGCAAATAATCGACCTAATGACATAAAAATAATTTTAGCCCGATCTCGAAATCTCGATTGATCCACGTCAAAAAACTTGAAATTTATCCCCCGAGCATCGCAGATTAAAGGCGCCACGCCCGCGCTCTTACCTCAAATGCGGACATTAGATTGGTTGCTGTCGCATGTCCGCTTTGTGCCAACAGCGGACATCGCCGCTTTATTCAATCACCTCGTCGGCAATGGATAGCAGCCCCCGGAGGGCAGCGCGAGGCAACTTGGCGGTCTTGAGGTTGATAACCAGCTCGAACGGATTTTGACAATTTGTCGGTCACTGTGCCGGCGTGCGCTTGGCGATGATGTTGACGACCTTGAGCGTCATCACCACTTCGCCGGCCTGATTGATTACCTCGACGAACGAGGTGACGGCGCCGCGATCGGGCTTTGATTTCGAAGGGACGGTTTTGAGCACGGTCACACGCACCGACAAAGTATCGCCCGGGCGCACCGGCTTAAGCCAGCGCAGCTCATCGAGGCCGGGAGAGGCTAGGCTCGCCACGTGGGTGAGATAATGCTCCATATATAGCCGCGTCATGAGGCCGGCGGTGTGCCAACCGCTGGCGATTAGGCCGCCGAAGGGGCCGCTCTTGGCCGCCTCGGGATCTGTATGCATCGCCTGAGGATCGAACCGCTTGGCGAAGGCGATTATCTCATCTGCCTCGACCGCGATAATGCCGAAGCGGTGTACGTCGCCTTCAACATAGTCCTCGAAGTAACGATCGGAGATTGGACGCGAAAATGTCATTCTGGCATCTATTGTCTGAACAGTGCCGCCGCATGGTGCCCAGTGGCCATGGCGTGCGGGCGCGCGAGCCTTCGAAAAAACATTTAGACAGTGCCGTTGCCGTAGCCGCAATACCTTTGGTGAGCCGGTGTCAGCCAAATTTTTGTATCTGAAATTGTCATTTAGCGGCCTTAGTTTCCGCGCTGCGCAATGTCCGCTTTGGGTCATTGGCGGACATGAGGCGCGCTCTAACAATCAGCTTTTTTGTGATGGCCAACACAGCGGCCAATACCGTCTCCGCTAATCTGACGTTGCCTAGGCCATTTGAGCTTCAGGAGACGACAATGACGACCAGCACAGTTCAGGCCAGCGCCTCCGACACGTTGGGCCGTATAGCCGCCTACGTTGGATATCTCTTTGAAGATATTTCCGACGAGGAAGGGATCGAATTGCATCATTTCAAATATTCGCAGCCTGCTAGCCGGGGCTTAAATCGCCCTTATGAGCTGGGTGAGCTGATGTCTCTGACGTACCCACATTGAGGCCGTGCATGATCGGTATTGAAATCATGGCCTTGGTCTTTTCGGCTCTCTGTGCAGTTTGCGTGGCTGGCTGCATCTGCGCAGGCTTTGGAGTCGTGCCCTAACGCAGGGCGACAAATTCGCCAAAGAACGTAATGGCAAATTAGGCAGCGCCGATTGCGACTACCGCTGCTTAGGTGACGTTGTCGTAGTCGAACGAATATTTTCCCAGGGATCGTCCGCAGTTTTTTTCTTGTCGGGAAGTTTCTTAATCGCTGATTTATATGCTTCGTCGACGGCCTTTCGTTTTTCTTGCTCCTCCGAGGTCAGTGGCGGCTTATCAGGGTGGAGGCTTAGGCCAGGCATTAGTTGCTGGGCGAAAGCAATGCCGGGCAATACCACGATAATCGTGCAAACAGCGGCTACAAAAATGTTTTTAGCACAGGCCATCTTTTTATTGTGAACGAAATGGCAAAAGACCGCCAGAGGGTTGTCGAATTAGACGACGCGAGTGACGGCGGCGCCTTGTCCGCTTTACTCCCGAAAGCGCACATTCCGTGCGGCTAGCCGCATGTCCGCTTTGGGTCAAAAGCAGACATTCGGGCCGATCGTACGTCTCATTGCCTCCCCCCGCGGCTCAGGACAAGGCATCGTAGCGGCTCAAACCTGCACTGGGAAAGGCCCCCGCCTACTAAAGAATGTCGGTTTTCAAAGCGCATTGAGCACCTCGCGACAGCGCGATTCGCTTGCCGTACTGCTTGACAGGCGGCAGCGCGCTTGTTCGGCTCCGGCAGCATGAGGATCGACGATTTTGCGTTTGCTCGCGCCCTGCATGTGCTGGCGCTAGTGCACTGGATCGGCGGCGTGGCGATGGTGACTACCATTGTGCTGCCGCGCGCCCGTGCCTTGCCCGACGCGCACGCGGCGCTCACCGCCTTTGAGGCGTTCGAGGGCCGCTTCGCCGCGCAGGCGCGTTACTCGATTCTGTTCGCCGGGCTGTCCGGCTTCTATATGTTGGACAAACTGCAGGCATGGGCGCGACTGCTCGATCCGACGTACTGGTGGCTTGGGTTGATGGTCGTGGTTTGGGCGGTGTTCGCGCTGATGGTGTTCGTGCTCGAGCCACTTATCATCCATCGCCTTTTTTATGATTACGCCCGGCGTGACAAGGAGCGTGCGTTCGCGCTAGCGATAAGGCTGCACGCAGTGGCGCTCACAATTTCAAGCGTCGCGATCGCGGCCGGCGTACTTGGTGCTCATGGCGCCCTGCCGTGAGGGCCGCCGGTGGAGAGACATCAGCATGTGCCGCTGAGCCCTGCGATCATCAATCATGGCGGGGTCATTTTTTGCTTTGCATCCTACGACTATCTCTACTTGTATCCGTAACACCCATATATTTTTCCAACAGTGAGCGATCGGCCGTGATTGCTGCACTGGCGCCACGATAGACAATACTCCCGCGCTCGATGATGATGGCCAGATCCGTCACGCCTAGAATTTTTTTTGCGTTCTGTTCGACCAGAATAGCGGAAAGCCCTTCCTCGCGAATGATCTTGCGCAAGACCGTCAGTAGTTCCTCGACGAGGATCGGTGCAAGCCCCTCGAGCGGTTCATCGAGCAGCATGATGCGCGGATTGAGAACGAGGGCGCGAGCAACGGCGAGCATCTGCTGCTCGCCGCCGGATAGCTCATTGCCAAGATTGTGACGGCGCTCGGCGAGGCGCGGAAATAAGGTATAGACCTTGGCCAGCGTCCAGGGTCCCGGCCGCTCGATCGCAGTCATGTTCTCTTCGACCGTCAGAGAGCGAAAAATATTGCGCTCCTGCGGCACCCAGCCAATGCCGGCATGCGCGCGTTGGTCCGGGCGCATCCCAGTTATATCGTGGCCATCGAGACTGATGCTGCCGCTGATGTGACGAGTAACGCCGATAACCGAATTTACGAGGGTAGTCTTACCCATACCGTTGCGGCCGAGCAGCGCCAGCGCTTGGCCTTTGGCGATCTTGAAGCTGACATCCGTCAGGACGATTGCCTCGCCATAGCCGGCAGTCAGCCGTTCAACATTCAAAAGGTCAGGCATCGATCAGCTCCTCGCCGAGATAAACAGCTTTGACGCGGGCATCATGGGCAACTTCTTCCGGGGTACCCTCGACGAACAGCGCGCCGTTAACGAGCACCGAAATGCGCTCGGCGAACGAGAAGACGATGTCCATGTCATGCTCGATCAGCAAGACGCTGACATCGCTAGGCAATGCCGCGACTGCGGCCAAAATTTCGTGCCGTTCATCCTCGGGGACCCCAGCCGCCGGCTCATCGAGCAACAGCACCCGTGGACGGCAGGCGATCGCGACAGCGATTTCCAATAGACGTTGTTTGCCGTAGGGCAGAATCGCGGTGCGTTTATCGATGACGTCGGTGAGGTGAAAACGCTCCAGGATTTCGACCACTTCCACCACTAGGTCAGGTCGGCTGCCGACGATTCGCCACCAGTCGAGCCCTTGCCCCCGCCGTTCGGATACCGCCAGCCCGATGGTCTCGAGCGGTGTCAGATCGTTGAACAATTGGTTGATCTGGAAAGTACGAACAATCCCGAGCCGTACGCGCTTGTACGTCGGTAGATCGCTGATTTCTTCGCCGTCGAGCAGTATGCTGCCGCTCGTCGGCCGCGATACGCCTGTCAGCAGATTGATTAATGTGGTCTTGCCGGCGCCGTTCGGCCCGATCAGGGCGTGCCGGGCTCCTTTTTCAATCTGCAGCGAAACGTTATCGGATGCGACGATGCCGTTAAACTGTTTCACCAAACTGATCGTTTCCAATACGACGGGCATCGTCAAAGCCTTTCGGTGGACGCGACGATCCGGCGCGCCAATGCTCGCCAGTTCAAACGCGCGGCCATGAGACGAATGGGGGCCGTCCACGACGTAATGCGGTCGCGGCCGACCAGAACGATCACCACCAGAACGAGCCCAATCCAGAACGGCCAATACTGCGGCGTCAGCGCCGACAGAAAGTCCTGCATGAATTTGAAGATGATAGCGCCGATCAATCCGCCATAGAGATAACCGGCGCCGCCGATGATCAGCACCAGCAGGAGATCGGCCGAGCGATCGAAGGAGAACACTTCGAGCGAAGCAAAAGCCGTCGTTTGCGCCAAGAGCCCGCCGGCGATGCCGGCATAGCCTGCGGCAACGGTATAAATTGCAATTAGCCGAGCATCGACCGAGATTCCGATCGCCGATGAGCGCAGCGGATTGCTTTTTACCGACAGCAGCGAAAGTCCGAAGGGCGAGTTCACCAGGCGACGGGCAATGAGGAAGAGGATGAACAGCACGGTTACGCAATACGTGTAGCCAGTGTGTCCAAACATATCGAAACGGAACATCCCAAGAACCGGCTTGATGCTGACGCCCTGTAACCCATCAGCGCCGCCGGTGAGCCAACCGAATCTGTTCGCCAGTTCGCGCAGCACGAGCGCCACCCCGAGCGTCACCATCAGTCGCGTCAGGTCGGAGCCGCGCAGCACCAGGAAGCTGGTGACGAACCCGAGCGCCATCGCTGCGCAACCGGAGACCAGCAATGCCAGCACCGGCTCGTCGATGATCTCATGCTTGGCGAGGAGCGCGGCAGTGTAGGCGCCGAGGCCGAAAAAGGCGGCATGTCCGAGCGAAATAATGCCAGCATAGCCGAGAATCAAATCGAGCGACAGTGCGAACAAGCCAAGCCAAGCGATCTCGGTGAGGATAAGATGACGGTCCGGCAACAGATAGATTGCCGCGAAGGCGGCAACCCAAAATATTATTTCGAGCGGATGCCAGCGCGCGCGAGTGGCTAGCCACTCGGTGGCGGTGCGGACGACGACAGGTGGCGGTGTCATGGCCGGCACCTCATCGCGACGCGGCGCGGGAGAACAATCCCTGCGGCCGCCAGATCAGTACCACGATCATGATGGTGTAGATGACGAAGGCTCCGAGGGTGGGGACGTAATACTTGCCGGCGACATCGCTGATGCCGAGCAGGAGGGAAGCGACAAACGGGCCGGTAATGCTCGATGTGCCCCCAACCGTCACCACGATGAGGAAATAGATCATGAATTTGAGCGGGAAAGTTGGATCAAGACCCAATATTTCGGCGCCGAGTGCTCCGCCGAGACCGGCCAGCCCCGATCCGAAGGCGAAGGTGAGCGCGAAAACTCGATTGACGTTGATGCCCAACCCACGCGCCACCCGGCTGTCGTCAACGGCGGCGCGTAGGCGGCTGCCAAATCGCGTATAGGTGAGCGTGAATTGCAGTGCGATCGTTAGCAGCCCGCAGATGACGATGATCAGAAGGCGATAGCGCCCGATGCCTACTCCGAACACGTCGAATTTGCCCTGCAACGCGCTAGGAACCTGCACGAAAACCTGGCTCGAGCCCATGACATAGTCGATCGCCGCTACCGACATGAAAACGAGGCCTATAGTGAATAGCACTTGATCAAGATGGCTCTTGCGGTAAACGTGCACATAAAGTGTGCGCTCAAAAATGAATCCGATGGCCGCGCTCGCCAAGAAAGCGAGTGGTAACGAAGCGGAGAAGGGAACGCCAAGACGGTTGACCAAAACGACGGTGATGTAGCCGCCCGCCATGGCAAAAGAGCCGTGAGCGAGATTTACAAAATTCATCAAACCGAGCGTCACCGCCAGCCCGCATGCGAGCACGAACAGCAGCATGCCATAGGCAATTCCATCAACCAGAATTGTCAGCATGTTTGCGCCGCGATGTCAGTTTGCCTCCGCAAGACCGTGCCCGGCGGCACGATGAATCGCAAGGTGTCGACGGCCGATGTCCCCTGCGTGCGGCGGCATTCAATCGCCACGCGCCATAGGCCTTTCAGGTTACTTGTTCGCCGCCTTTACTGGATCCTTGACCGCTTCAAAGGTAGTAAACTCGACATTGTAGAGTTGGCCGTTCTTCTTTTCGACCTTGCGTACATAAATATTCTGGACAATGTCGCGAGTCTCGGGATCGATCGAGATCGGCCCGCGCGGGCTTTCCCATTTCATCCCTTTCATCGCTGCTACGAGCGAATCTCCGTCAGCCTTGCCGCCAGTCTTTTTCAGCGCTTCATATATGAGGTGCATGCCGTCATAGCCGCCGACCGACATGAAACCCGGGCGGAAGCCGTTGGCTTTTTCAAAGGCGGCGACATACGCCTTGTTCATCGCCGAATTGTGATCGGCTGAATAGAAATGGGCGGTTACCGTTCCAATCGCGGCGTCGCCCATGGTGGGAAGCAGGTCGTCGTCCGTCACGTCGCCCGGCCCAATAAGTTTGATGCCGGCTTTGTCCAGACCACGCTCAGCAAATTGCTTCATGAAGGTGCCGCCCTGGCCTGACGGCACGAAAATGAAGATAGCATCCGGCTTGGCGTCGGCGGCGCGCTGCAAGAACGGCGAGAAATCAGGATTGGCGAGAGGCACCCTGATTGCTTCGGCAATCGTGCCGCCGGCCGCTTTGAAGCGATCGGAGAAAGATTTTTCCGCGTCGAAGCCCGGCGCATAGTCGGAGACAATAGTAACAACGTTCTTGATGTTATTTTTGGCGGCCCAGTCGGCTACGATGACGCATGATTGTGGCACGGTGAAACTGGTACGCACGATAAAGGGCGAACGCTCGGTAATGATCGACGTGCCTGCCGCCATAACGAGCTCCACGACCTTTGCCTCGGTGGCGAGTGGTGCGACCACAAGCGCGGCAGGCGTGATCTCAAAACCGGCAATGACGTTGACTTTCTCGTTGACTATCAATTCCTGCGCCAGCCGTTTGGTATTGTCCGGTACGCTCGCGGAATCGCGGAGGATAACTTGGATCTTCTTGCCGGCGACTGTGTCGCCGTGCTCCTTCATGTAGAGATCGACCGCCGCCTTGATCTGCTTTCCGGTTGAAGCCTGCTGGCCCGTCATTGAAACGATGAGGCCGATCTTCACTGTGTCCTGCGCGGATGCGCCGCCTGCGGCCATTGCTCCGATCGCGAGTGTAGCAATCGCGCCGATCATGCATCTGGATAACATTGGGGTCTTCCTCCTATTTGATAAATTCGGTTTTGCTCGTTTTAACGGGTTGCAACCTCAAGCTTGTGGAGGCCCGTACAAATGCAAATCTACGTTGCGAACTGGTCGAGACGCTTAGTGCAAATTAAGTCCACTGAACACGCTATTTCCTTGATTGAAATCAAGCCAAGCACGCACCAATCATGTCAGCCTAGTTGGCCGTGGCACCTTTCTGAAGCTGCAGAAATTAGAGGCCCCGAGCCTGTCATGCTCGGCACTTGGCAATCGATTCTGGCGCAGTTCGAGTCGCTCGCATGAACGTCCAACAGCCGCCAATAAGGTTACATGACAGCGGGCAACAGGCCGGCACCGTCCTCAAGAGCGTCTGCCGCAGTTGCCACGGCGGATGCGGCGTATTGCTGCACGTGAGGAATGGTGTTTTGGTGAGGGTTGAGGGGGACCGCGCGTCGCCACTCAATCATGGGCGGCTGTGTCCGATCGGAACCGTAACGACAGATCTCGTCTACCATCCGGACCGGCTCAAATATCCGCTTCGTCGCAAGGGGAAGCGACAATCCGGCGATTGGGAGCGCATCTCATGGGATGAGGCGCTCGATGAGATTTCGGCGCGCCTGCTCACCATTCGAGAACAATACGGGCCGGAGGCAATCGCACTCGGCACTGGCACGGGTCGGCACCATATACGCTGGGTATCGCGCTTCGGGCATGCACTCGGCACCCCGAACTGGTGCGAGCCGGGCTTTGCTCAATGCTTTCATCCGCGGGTCAATACGTCGATTCTGACTTTCGGCGATTTCCCAGTTTGTGATTACACGGGTGAAGTACCACCGGCCTGTATTCTTTATTGGGGCCACAATCCAATCTTGTCCGGGCCGGACGGTGAGACGCGTTTCAATGTGCTCGAGGCTCTCGATCACAATCCACGAATTATTGTCGTCGATCCCCGCCGTACCGCGCTCGCTGAAAAAGCCGATATCTGGCTGCAGGTCAGACCGGGCGCCGACGACGCGCTTGCACTTGCCATGCTAAATGTCATCATTGATGAGCAGCTCTTTGATGAGCCATTCGTCACGAGGTGGACGCATGGCTTTGCCGAACTCGCCGCGCACATAAAGAAATACACACCAGAATGGGCCGCGCCGATCACCTGGATTGCGGCTGACAAAATCCGTGCCGCTGCGCG
Organism: Pseudolabrys sp.; assembly: GCA_035689725.1. Taxonomy (GTDB): domain Bacteria; phylum Pseudomonadota; class Alphaproteobacteria; order Rhizobiales; family Xanthobacteraceae; genus Pseudolabrys. Next base: position 3,453 of record DASSLE010000019.1, on the reverse strand, counting down.
CCTATTTGCCCGTACCAAGCCTGCAATGATGGAGTGGGGTTGTGCTATCGAGCATACACCGAAGTGCATCCAAACCGTGCGCGCCGTCTCGATGCTGCCGGCACTTACCGGCAATATCGACGTGCCGGGTGGCTGGATCTTCGGCATGCACGGGCTCGGCCGTTTTCCGAGTTTGATCGAAAATCTGAGTGCCGACGCGAATGCCAAGCGGCTCGGTGGTGAGCGTTTCAAGCTGCTCGGCGGGAAGGGCGCCGACCTGCCGGCCGCTCATATCCCAACACTGTTACGGGCAATGCGTGACGGCGAGCCATATCCGGTGAAAGCCTTCCTGGTGTTCGGCAACAATACGCTCACGACTTATGCCAACTCGTCCGAGGTCTATGACGCGCTTATGAAACTCGATTTCATGGTCTGCGCCGACCTGTTCATGACGCCGACGGCGGAGCTAGCGGACATCGTGTTACCGGCAGCGGCATGGCCTGAACTCGATCAACTGGCCGGGTTGCCGACGATTGCCGCTAATGTCGTGCTCGCTCAGCAGAAAGCGGTGCAGATCGGCGAGTGTAAGCCAGACGAAGAGATATTCGTTGCGCTGGCGCGGCGGATGAAGCTTCCCGTCTGCACCGAGCCAGTCAAAAGCGTACTTGATTCCCAGCTTGCCACCGGTGGCCTCAACATCACCTTCGATGAACTCAAACAAAAAGGATTTATCAAGCTGCCGATCAAGTACAGAAAGTACGAAAACGGAGGATTCAAAACGCCGAGCGGCAAGATAGAACTTTACGCCACGCGGTTCGAGCAGCTTGGCTATGCGCCATTGCCCTACTATGAGGAACCTCCGGAAAGCCCGCTGCGGACGCCAAAGATTGCCGCGCGTTATCCGCTTGTGCTCACGACAGGGGGGAGGATTTCGTTCTTCTTCAACTCGGAGCATCGTCAACTCGCGAAGCTGCGCAAGGCGCAGCGCGATCCCGTGGCGGAAATTCACCCAGAAAGTGCGGCGCGTTTTGGCATCGCCAACGGCACATGGATGTGGATCGAAACGCCACGCGGGCGGATACGGCAAAAGGCCAAGGTCACCGACGGCATCGACCCGCGCGTCATCCACGTGCAGCACGGCTGGTGGTTTCCGGAGCAGCCAGGCCCCGAATACGGCGTGTGGACCTCCAATGCCAATCTCTTGACCAACAATCAGCCGCCCTACGACCTGGCGATGGGGACATACCAGTTGCGTGCGCTATTGTGCAGGGTAACGCCCGCTGATGCTCCTGAAACCGACACGAAAAAAAGCAGCCCGCAATAAATATTCTTGCCTGCGGAGGAACCTATGCGGATTGATGCGTACACGCATTTTTTCCCAAAGAAATTTTTCGACAAATTGCTCGAAGTGGCCGGTCAATACAAGGATATGGGCAAGCGCGTGCGAGCCATCCCGGCGCTGCATGACCTTGACGTTCGCAAGAAGATCATCGACGTCCACAAGGACTATGCGCAGGTCATTTCCTACCCGCAGCCTCCCGTCGAAACCTTCGCTGCAAACCCACAACAGATCGACGATTTCGTCCGTATGATCAACGATGGGTTCGCCGAATTGTGCGCGAAGGAGCGTGATCATTTCCCAGGCTGGGTCGCGCAGATATCGCTCGATGCGCCCGACGCCGGCGTGGCCGAGGCGGAGCGCGCCATCAACCAACTTGGCGCACTCGGTGTTCAGATCTACACCAACGTTGCCGGCAAGCCGATCGACCGTCCGCAATACCTGCCGTTTTGGAAGAAAATGAACGAGCTTGCTAAGCCAATCTGGCTGCACCCTGCGCGGGGCGCCAGCATGCCGGATTACTTCGACGAGAAAAAATCGCTGTATGAAATCTGGTGGACATTTGGCTGGTCGTACGAGACAGCGACCGCGATGGCCCGGCTGGTATTCTCAAAAATCATGGACAACCATCCCGGCTTGAAGATCATCACGCACCATTTTGGTGGTATCGTGCCGATGCTGGAGGGCCGCATCGGTCCGGGCTGGGATGTGCTAGGTTCGCGCACAAGCGACGAGGACTACATCGCGCTGCGGAAAAGCTTGAAAAAGCGTCCGCTCGATTATTTCAAGCAGGACTTCTATGCCGACACGGCCGTCTTCGGAGCGACGCCGGCTACAAAATGCGGCCTGGAGTTCTTTCCTGTCGACAAGATCGTGTTTGCTTCCGATTGTCCGTTCGATCCGGAAAACGGAGCAATGTATCCGCGCGAGACATTGCGCATTCTCGAGTCGCTCAATCTCGATAAGGAAACCGCTGACAAAATATTCTTCAAAAATCTCGAACACGTCACTGGCCGCACGCTGGTGAAGTGAAAATCGTGCTACACGGGTTTATCAGATTGCCAGAATGATGGGGCCATGGCCTGCGCGACGGCTTCCGATTGAAAATCGCCGGTCAAGCCACTGCCGCTCATCAAGCTCGGATACATTGTAAGAAATTCGACTCTTATGGTGTCGAATGGCACATCCGCAAAAGTGCCATGATCCCGTAGGTATTCCATGTGTCGCCGGCCGACCTGATCGAACGGCTGGAAAAGCGAATCCGTAGAACCATCGAATTCCAGTGGCCTGAGCTTGATACGATCGCACAGCGCGCGATCGAAGGCGGGCGTCGCTTTGACCCAGCGCCCCGACAAATAAAGCTCTGTGTATGAATGCCAAAGAAAAATATCGGTTTTGATCTTTTCATACAGTCGAGGTGAAGTGAGATGATTTCGTACGTCAGCATAGCCGACGCGCGCCGGAACGCCGATCACCCGGGCGCTCGCGGCCAATAGCGCAGACTTGCCTATGCAGAAGCCTCGCCCAAAGGCAAGAACTCCGCTTGCGCGGTAGTTTGCCGGGTCGGCGAAATTGACATAGGGATCGTAAATAATGGTGTCGCGGATCGTGTAATAGAGACGCAAGACAGCGCCGCCTGCATTGTTTGCACCTGCAATCGTCTGGTTCGCGAACGCGATGACTTGTGGCGCGTCACTATCGATGAAGGTACCGGAGGCGAGGTATCGTGCTATATCATCCATGGTTGTATTTTTCCGGGCTCGCCGCTGTATTTAGTAGAGTAATGGCCGACGTCCTTTGACGGACGTCAAGGAGACGGGCATGGGCCGCCGCGTGACGATTCAATGAAGATTTAACCCTCGATCGCGCTGCTTGTGCCTTGAATTCGGTCAAGTCTAAATTTTGGCTACTCTGCTATGCAATGTAGCAAACCGGCTTTCAAAATTGGGGGGTCCCATGAAGGTGTTACAACAATTTGGCGTGACTGCTGTTGTTAGCCTACTCGGCCTGCTCGTTGCCGCCCACCAGGTATCGGCTCAAATTAAAATTGGCGCTGTTCTTTCGGTAACGGGCCCGGCGTCGTTTCTCGGTGATCCCGAGAAGAAAACGCTCGAAATGTACGTAGAAGACATCAA
>DASSLE010000018.1:0-2294 GCA_035689725.1 Pseudolabrys sp. | reverse complement strand
AATCTTCCTTAGCCGCGCGGCGCCAAGCGAAACATTCGTTACGCGTGACCAGCTTCGCCGCGTGATGCAGGTTTTCGTGCCCACATTGTTGTTCTGCCTGTTTACCCAATGGCTCGGTCTCTACGTCGCGAGCTTCATCCTGATTGCGGGTTTCATGTGGATGGTCGGCCGCATCGCGCTTTGGAAATCGGTGGTCACGAGCCTGGTGTTTTCGCTTGCGATGTTCGTCACATTCGAGATTGCGTTCGATGTCATCATGCCGAAAGGGCCGCTCGAAGCCCTGTTCGGTTTCTAGGGCCGTTGAAGCGGGATTATTGCGATGGAAGCTTTCGGCCTCCTTGCCCACGGATTTGTAGTCCTGCTGACCTGGAAGACGCTCGCCTTGATGATGGTCGGGCTGGTGCTCGGCATATTCGTCGGCGTGCTGCCGGGCCTTGGCGGGCCGAATGGCGTCGCGATATTGCTGCCGCTCACGTTCACGATGGATCCGACATCCGCCATCGTGATGCTGTCCTGCATCTATTGGGGTGCGCTGTTCGGCGGCGCCATCACGTCGATATTATTCAATATTCCGGGCGAGGCCTGGTCGGTGGCCACGACCTTTGATGGCTATCCGATGGCCCAGCAGGGCAAGGCGGCGGAAGCGCTCACAGCGGCTTTCACGTCTTCCTTCATCGGCTCGTTATTTGCCGTGCTGCTCATTACGTTCCTCGCACCTGGAATTGCGTCTTTTGCATTGCGGTTTGGGCCGCCGGAATTTTTCGCGGTCTACCTGCTCACCTTCTGTTCCTTCGTCGGCCTGGGCCGTGAAGCAAAACACAAGACAATCATTTCGATGGCACTCGGCCTGCTGCTTGCCGGTGTTGGCATGGACACCGTCTCCGGCCAATTGCGCATGACCTTCGGCCTGAGTGAACTGCTGCGCGGCATCAATTTCCTGGTCGCGGTGATCGGGCTTTTTGGCATCAGCGAAATTCTGCTCACCATGGAAGAGCGGCTGGCGCTGCGCGGCCATGCGGCGCGCATCAGCCTGCGGGTGCTGCTGAAAGTTTGGAAGGACCTGCCACGCTACTGGGTGACGCTGCTGCGGTCCTCCGTTATCGGGGCTTGGCTCGGCATTACGCCCGGCGGCGCAATCGCAGCGTCTTTCATGGGCTATAATCTGGCCAAGCGTTTTTCCAAGGATCCCGAAAGCTTCGGCAAAGGCCGCATCGAAGGCGTGTTCGCGCCGGAAACCGCGGCGCACGCGTCGGGTACGGCGGCCCTGCTGCCGATGCTGGCGCTGGGAATTCCCGGATCCGGTACGGCAGCCATCCTGCTCGGCGGGCTGATGGTGTGGGGGCTCAATCCCGGTCCATTGCTGTTCGTCGAGCACAAGGATTTCGTCTGGGGTCTGATCGCCTCCATGTATCTTGGAAACATCGTGGGCCTGGTGATTGTTCTGACCACCGTGCCGGTATTTGCTGCCATCCTGCGGGTGCCGTTCGCCGCGATCGCGCCGATGATCGTGGTGTCATGTGCGATCGGCGCCTACGCCATCCAGAATGCGATGTTCGATATCTGGCTGATGATGATTTTCGGTATCGTCGGCTACGTGTTCAAAAAGATCGGTATTCCATTGGCGCCGTTCACGCTCGCACTCGTGCTCGGCAGCCGTGCGGAAGACGCGTTCCGACTGTCGATGATCGGGTCCGGTGGCGACTTGCGCGTATTCTGGTCAAATTTACTGGTCGGCTCCATCACCACGCTCGCAATCGTGCTGCTGTTCTGGCCGGTCATCAGCAAAGCTATTGGGCATATCGGCGAATTCGTGCAGCCGGCCAAGCGGGCAAGCTGACCTTCTCGTCTTATTCAGCAGGCCCCGCTTCGGCGACGCGCCCACTCTGCGCTGCCGTCCTTCGAACGGTTGGCATAACCAGCCGCGCTAACGTCGGGATCACCAGCAGGCTGCAGATCGGCGACAGCAACATGCCGCCGACGATCACGCAGGCGAGCGGTTGCTGAACCTGTGAGCCGATGCCGGTGGATATCGCTGCGGGCACCAGGCCGATGCAAGCGGAAAAGCCGGTCATGAAGATCTGCCGCATACGAGCCTGCGCGGCCCCGATGATTGCATCTTCCTTGCCAAAACCCTCGTCCAGGCGTCGGCGGATGTAGGAGACGAGCAGGATGCCGTCCATGGCCGACACGCCAAACAAGGAAATGAAGCCAACGGCGGCCGACACGCTGGCGTTCAGACCAAACAAGTAGAGCCCGAGAATTCCACCGCACGCCGCAAATGGAATGCCGGACAA
>DASSLE010000017.1:0-9547 GCA_035689725.1 Pseudolabrys sp. | reverse complement strand
TCGGCGCGTACGAACGGCAAAAGTGGTGCCAACAGAATAATGTAGTAATGCGATACGAAGTGCGCCGCACTGACCGCGCCGACCACGCGAACGTAAGACGGTCGGCTGGCTCCAAGGATGTCAGCCGTTTGGCTCATGCTGAAGGAACTCCGTAAGGCGGCGGACTATGCCTCGGGCGGCATTGCTAATCCAATGCATTTCCAGTGGGCGGCCCATGTCGGCCCGATATGCGGGTGTGCTCCTTAAAACCGCATAAAAATCCGCTCGGCACAAGCATCTGTGAAGTGAAGCTGCTGCCCGTGATGCTAGACTTTTCTGCATAGAGGCCGGCGACCAATGAGCTCCAGGCCAGAGGGGAATGAAGAGGGTTCCATGATTGCACTCATGTTGAACGGAAAGGCCTCGGAGACGCCACTGCTCTGGGTCATCCGCGACGAACTCGGGATGCGAAGTGCGTGTTGATCGCGTCGTCGCTGCCGTCGATTGCGGGCATGTGGTCAATCCCGGAATCGTCGAGGCACAGATCCAGAGTGGCGTGATCTATGGCCTCTCGGCTTGCGCTCTATGGGGAAATCACGATCAAGAATGGTCAAGTCGAGCAGAGCAACTTCGCTAGCTACGAGGTCGTGCGCCTTGCTGACACTCCGAAGATCGAGGTTTATCTCGCATTGTTGGGTGGCAAGAAATGGGGCGGTATCGGCGAGCTCGGCACTGCAGCAACCGCGCCCGCAGCCGCCAACGCTGTGTTTGCGGCCACCGGAAGGCGCGTCCGGTCCATGCCGCTCAAGAATGTGAAGCTGCCCGGTCCGGTCTGATTGCCGCCGTCACTGGGCTTGTCCCGGTGACCCGGTTGGGAAGGCAAGGTCTTGCCTCGTGAACCGGGGTGGCCGGGACAAGGCCGGTCATGACGTCCTCAAGCGGACTGTTTGCGCTTGGCGTCTTGGATCGCCTGCCAGATACGTGCGGGCGTCATCGGCATTACCAGGTGCCGGATGCCATAGTCCGATAGCGCGTCGATAACTGCATTCGCAACGGACGGTAAGCCGCCGGAGGTGCCCGCCTCGCCGCAGCCCTTGGCACCCAAGGGGTTACTTTTGGTTGGTGCCGGGTGGCTCACGACGTTAATCATCGGCGCGTCATGCGCGCGCGGCATGGCGTAGTCCATGAATGAGCCGGTTACCAGTTGACCATCGGAATCATAGACTGCCTGCTCCAGCAATGCCTGCCCGAGACCCTGAACGACGCCGCCTTGAATCTGGCCCTCGACCAGAAGCGGGTTGACGATGGTGCCGAGATCGTTGACTGCGGAATAACGTACAACGTGCGTAGCACCAGTTTCAGGGTCGACCTCGACCTCGGCGATATGGCAGCCGTTCGGAAAAGCGGAGGGGACAGGGTCCTTCACAACGTGGTCGACGTCGAGCGAATTTGGCACTCCGTCCGGCAGTTTGAGGCCACCACGCAATCGCGCAGCCAGGTCGAGCAAACCGATCGAACGGTCGGTACCGGCGATGATGAAATGCCCTGCCTTGAACTCGATATCACCCACTGATGCTTCCAGGACATGCGAAGCGACCTGCTTGCCATGCTCGACAACAATTGCCGCTGACTCCGTCAGCGCCGTGCCAACGAGCATCACCGAACGTGAGCCACCGCTCCCGCCGCCGAACGCCACACGGTCGCTATCGCCTTCGACCATTCGGATCCGGTCGAACGGAAGGCCGAGTAGATCGCTCAATATCTGCGCATATGTCGTCGCGTGACCCGTTCCGAAGTCGAGCGTACCGCTGATGATCGTTACCGTGCCGTCAGCTTCGAAATGGATCGCGCCCAGTTCCTTGCCGGGGGCTGCTGTCACTTCGAGGTAGCAGCCGACGCCAAATCCGCGCAGCAGACCACGTTTCTTGCTTTCACGCTTGCGCTTCTTGAAGCCAGCATAGTTGGCTAGTTCGAGTGCCCTTTTGAGCACGCCAAGAAAATCGCCGCAGTCATAAGTCATATCGGAGGCGGCTTTGAAGGGCAGATCGCTCTTGCGAATCATATTGCGCTTGCGCAAGTCGATGCGATCGATGCCGAGCTCACTGGCGGCAAGGTCAAGCGCGCGCTCGACATAGTAATTGCCCTCGGGCCGGCCTGCGCCACGATAGGCTGACACAAAAGTTGTATTGGTGAAAACGCATTTGGTCGCCACTTCGATCAATGGCGTACGATAAATGCTGGCGATGTTCTTCACCTGATTGCCGGTCGGCAACAGCGGGCCGAATTGGGAAAGGTAGCCGCCCATGTCGCCATAGCCGGTGAGACGCATTGCGATGATATGCGCGGTCTCATCGAATGCGATTTCCATCACCATATCCTGCGCGCGTCCGTGATGATCGGAAACGAAACTGCCGGAGCGCTCATCGGTCCATTTCACGGGGCGCCCCAACACACGGGCGGCGTGCAGGATGCAAACGTATTCCGGATAAACCGCAGCCTTCATGCCGAACGAGCCGCCGACTTGACCGGTCACCACGCGCACCTTGTCGGCGGGCGCGCTCAGAATGTCCATCAGCGAGGTTTTCATGCCATGAACGCCTTGGCTCGTGGAATAAAGCGTCCACTTGCTTGTTGCTGCGTCGTATTCCCCGATCGCCGCACGCGGTTCCATAGCGTTGACCACCATGCGCTGATTGGACGTTTCTAGTCGTGTAATATGTGTGGCTTTGGAGAATGCCTCGGCGACCTTGGCGGCATCACCGTAGTGATAGTCGAGTGCGATATTGTTCGGAACAGCATCGAACACGAGAGGTGCGCCAGATTTAACCGCGTCCGCGGGCTTGAGTACCACCGGGAGTGCTTCGACATCGATCGTCACCGCCTCTGCCGCGTCCTTGGCCTGCGCAACAGTTTCCGCGATCACGCAGGCGACTGGATCGCCGACGAAGCGAACCTTGTCGCCTGTGAGTGCCGGTCGCGGCGTGTAACGGATTGACGATCCGTCGCGGTTCTTCAGTGGCAAATTGCATTTGAGCGGTCCGTAGGCCGACAAGTCGGCCGCGGTATAGACTGCCAGCACACCAGGCATTGCTTTGGCAGCGGCAGTGCTGACCGATCGGATCACGCCATGGGCATCACGGCTTCGAACCATCACGGCATAGGCTTGGCCGGGCCGGCTGAGATCGTCCGTGTAGCAGCCTTCGCCGCGCACCAATTTAGGATCTTCGCTGCGGCGCACCGGTTGACCGACGCCGAATTTGGTCAGCGATAGCGCGGTTTCAGAGGTTCGGTCATCCATCTTGCTGGGGGCTTTCGTTGGCGGTTTTGTCAATTAAAGCAGGCCGGATGCTTCGACAAGAATAGCTTTCGGGACGGAGGGTTGCGTGACGCGTAGACGCTGATACACTTTTCGTGATCGACAAAACATGGCCACAACCGCGACGCGCCGGGTATGGCGGCTTGCGGGGACGGGTAGGAAGGTTTTGACAACATGAGCGGCGAGGCCGGGGACATCCCAGGCCTCGACCCCGCTATCAACCGGGCGCCGCTGCCGCGGTCCAGGTGGGGTCGGCGGTCGCCTGAACGGCCCAATGTCGGCTCCGGCGGCGACCGGGGCGGTGCGACGTATGCGGCACTCGATCTTGGAACCAACAATTGTCGGCTGCTTGTAGCGCGCCCATCTGGTGAAAGCTTCCGCGTCGTCGATGCATTTTCGCGCATCGTGCGGCTCGGAGAGGGGGTGTCATCGTCGGGGCGCTTGAGTGAGGCCGCCATTGCCCGTGCGATAGCCGCCTTGGCTATTTGCCGCAACAAGATGAGGAACAAGGGCGTAACCCGCGCCCGCCTGATCGCAACCGAAGCCTGTCGGGCGGCGGAGAACGGTGTGCAGTTCCTTGCGCGTGTCGCGGATGAACTAGGCCTTATGCTCGAGGTGATCGACCGCGAGACGGAAGCGCGGCTTGCCGCCACCGGTTGCACGCCGTTGATTGATCCGCAGGCCGATGGCACGATTCTGTTCGATATTGGCGGTGGTTCGTCAGAGCTCGTTCGGCTTGCGCGTTCGCAAAGGGGCTGCGGGGGGCCGCCCTTACCGCAAATTCGCGGCTGGATCTCAGTGCCGCACGGTGTAGTCACGCTGGCCGAACGCCACGGCGGTATCACTGTCACGCGTGAAAGCTACGAGGCGATGGTGTCGGAAGTTGCGGTGCTGATCGCGCCGTTCGTGCGCGAACACGGCGGAGAGATAACGACTGGCATCCACATGCTCGGAACTTCCGGGACGGTGACGACAATCGCCGGCGTGCATCTCAATCTCAAACGCTACGATCGCAACCGCGTTGATGGCTGCTGGATGAGCGCGCAGCAGATCAATGCAGTCGTCGAACGGCTGCTTACCATGAGCTACGAGGATCGTGTGGCAAGCCCATGCATTGGTGCTGAGCGGGCCGATCTGGTGCTCGCGGGTTGCGCTATTCTCGAGGCGATCCGGCGTGCGTTTCCTTGCCCACGTCTTCGCGTAGCTGATCGTGGTCTGCGCGAAGGCATGTTGGTGCAGATGATGCGCGAAGATGGCGCTTGGGGCGGCGGCAATCAGGCAGCTATGTCGTGACCGCGCATGGCAAGGGCGCTGGCCCGCGCCAAAAAAAAGTTCGGGTTCGGGGCGGTAGGGGCCGTTCGGTGTCCTCACGTCAATGGCTGGAGCGTCAGCTCAATGACCCTTACGTTGCTCGCGCCAAGCGGGAGGGCATGCGCTCGCGGGCCGCGTACAAATTGATGGAGATGGACGACAAGGCGCGCTTCCTAAAGAAAGGTGCGCGCGTTATTGATCTCGGCGCCGCTCCCGGGGGTTGGAGCCAAGTTGCTGCCGAACGGGTCGGCGCGCCCGAACAGGGCAGAGTGATCGCCATTGACGTCTTGGCGATGGAGCCGGTGTCGGGAGTCGACTTCGTCAAGCTCGATTTCCTCGATCACGCCGCACCCGACAAGCTCAAGGAAATGATAGGCGGGCCCGCCGATGTTGTGCTTTCCGACATGGCAGCCAATGCGACCGGCCATGCACGCACCGACCACCTCAAGATCATGGCGCTGGTGGAAGCCGCCGCCGAATTTGCTCGCGGAGTCCTTTCACCCGGCGGCACCTTCCTCGCCAAGGTATTGCAAGGCGGGACGGAGACCGCGCTGCTCGCGTCCCTGAAGCGGGACTACAAAGGTGTGAAGCACGTCAAGCCGCCCGCGAGCCGCTCGGATTCGGCCGAACTTTATCTGCTTGCCACGGGATTTCGCGGCTGACGCGCTATCCCGCCCACCCGTTTAACGTTTCTGCAGGTGCGCAAAGGATGGCTCCTTCGCGTTTACGAGTTCATAACAGCTATCCGCGATTGCCCTAGGAATCGGCGGCATCTCATGCTATCGACCCACGCCAACCCAAAAGCGGGCCGTGACGCAAGGCGAGGCAACCCTCGCGACGGGCATTTATAAGCCTTTTGCTGGCCGGTCCGATGCCTTTTCGGGCGAGACGGAGTTGGCGATGGCCGGAAAAAACAACGCAAGCCCACGCGAGGGGCTCACATTCGACGACGTGCTGATCAAGCCCGGTCTGTCGGAGGTTCTGCCGGCCGACGTCGATATCCGCTCCCGGATCACGCGCTCGATTGCCGTCAATATTCCAATTATCGCCTCGGCCATGGACACCGTGACCGAAGCCCAAATGGCGATTGCCATGGCCCAGGCGGGCGGCATCGGCGTGCTCCACCGCAACATGGACCCCGAGGAACAGGCGGCGCAGGTCCGCCAGGTGAAGAAATTCGAGTCTGGCATGGTGGTGAATCCGCTCACCATTGAGCCAGACGCAAGCCTCCAACAGGCGCTCGACCTGATGAAGGAGAACCACATCTCGGGCGTTCCGGTGGTCGAGCGTGCTGGCACCGGGACTCCCGGCAAGTTGGTCGGCATCCTGACCAACCGCGACGTGCGCTTTGCAACCGATCCGGCTCAGCGCGTATCGGAGTTGATGACAAAAAAGCTCATCACCGTGCGCGAGGGCGTCGGTCAGGAGGAAGCCAAGCGGCTCCTACACCAGCACCGCATTGAAAAGCTGCTGGTGGTGGATGCCCAGTACCGCTGCGTTGGTCTGATCACCGTGAAGGACATCGAAAAGGCGGTTGCTAATCCGAATGCCTGCAAGGATGAACAGGGCCGCTTACGCGTGGCCGCCGCTACAACGGTCGGTGATAAAGGCTTTGCCCGCACCGAGGCACTGATCGCCGCAGGGGTCGACCTCGTGGTGGTCGATACTGCGCATGGTCATTCGAAATACGTGCTCGATGCGGTCATGCGGATCAAACGGCAGTCAAACAAAGTTCAGGTCGTTGCCGGCAATATCGCGACGGTCGAGGGCGCGAAGGCGCTGATCGATTGTGGCGCCGATGCCATTAAGGTCGGAATCGGTCCCGGTTCGATTTGCACGACACGGGTCGTGGCCGGTGTCGGTGTGCCGCAGTTGACTGCAATCATGGACTGCGTCGACGCGGCGAAGGCGACCGGCACGCCGGTGATCGCCGACGGCGGCATTAAATATTCTGGCGACCTGGCGAAAGCGATCTCAGCAGGTGCTGACTGCGCCATGGTTGGCTCGTTGCTCGCCGGCACCGATGAGACGCCGGGCGAGGTGTTTCTCTATCAAGGTCGCTCGTACAAGACCTATCGAGGCATGGGATCAGTTGGTGCAATGTCGCGCGGTTCGGCCGATCGCTACTTCCAGCAGGACATCAAGGACACGCTCAAGCTGGTGCCCGAAGGCGTCGAAGGTCAGGTGCCTTACAAGGGTGCGGCGGCAACCGTGCTACATCAACTCACCGGCGGCTTGCGCGCCGCCATGGGCTATGTCGGGGCAAAAAATCTCGACCAACTGCATGCCAAAGCGGAATTTGTACGTATCACCGGCGCAGGGCTGCGCGAAAGCCATGTGCACGATGTGACAATCACGCGCGAAAGCCCGAACTATCCGAGCCGTGTCTAGTTATCCTTTCCCGGGGAAGGGATGAGGATTGTCCCATGCCCATTCAATTTGTCTTGCTGCCGTTGTTTGTCGAGGTGCTACTCACCTTCGGAGTGATGTTCGGGATGATGTTTTTTCGCACCTCATCGCTCCAGCGCGGCGAAACGCGCCTCAGGGATATCGCGTTGCGCGAGCCGAATTGGCCGGTGCGGGCCACGCAATTCGGTTACGCCTTCGCCAATCAATTTGAACTTCCGGTGCTATTCTATGTGCTAACCATTCTGGAAATCGTGACCCGCCATGCTGATCTGCTTTTTGTTTTTCTTGCGTGGATCTTCGTGGTGATGCGCGTGTTGCAGGCGTGGGTGCACGTGACGAACAATAATGTGCGCGCCCGGGGCGCATTCTATGGTGTGGGCGCGATCATATTGGTCATCATGTGGGTGATTTATATCGTCCGTATTCTGCTCGCCCTGCCATGACGCCGGGCGCGCGGCTTGCCGCCGCTATTGAAGTTTTTGCCGCGATTGAAAGCGAGCGCCGTCCGGCCGCCGATGCGCTCAAGGCTTGGGGCCTTACTCATCGCTTTGCGGGCTCCGGCGACCGCGCCGCCATTGCTGGGATCGTGTACGACGCGCTGAGGCGCCGGTCATCGAGCGCCTTTCTCGTGGGCAAAGATACGCCGCGCGCGGTTCTTTTGGGCATGCTTAAACGCGAACGTGGGCTCGACACCGAGACAATCGCCAAACTTGCCGACGGGTCGCGATACGCCCCTGCTGCGCTGAGTGCCGACGAGCGTGAACGCCTCGACGACGCCAGCATCAGCGATGCTCCGCCCTACGTGCTGGGCGACTATCCAGAGTGGCTCGATCCGCATTTCTCGCGCGCTTTCGGCGAGGCGCGGGGAGAAGAGGGGGCGGCGCTTGCCTCGCGCGCGCCGCTCGATCTGCGGGTCAACACGCTGAAAGCTGAACGCGATGCTGTGATCGGGATGCTGTCGGATTTGACGCCTGAGCCAACGCGCTGGTCGCCCTGCGGCCTTCGCATTCGTCTTTCGGCCGATGCCAAGAGCCCTGCAATCCATGCAGAACCAGCGTACCTGAAAGGCTTTATAGAAGTGCAGGACGAAGGGTCTCAACTTGCGGCGCTGTTCTCCGGCGCCAGGCCCGGCGAGCAGGTGATAGATCTCTGCGCCGGCGCGGGCGGCAAGACTCTGGCGCTCGCTGCGATGATGGAGAACAAGGGCCAGATTTTTGCGACCGACGACGATAAGCGCCGGCTGGCTCCGATTCACGACCGGCTCAAACGCTCGGGCGCGCGCAATGTGCAGGTTCGTACTCCGAAGTCCATCGGCGGCGAAATCGCTGACCTCGCCGGCCGCATGGACCTGGTGCTTATAGATGCGCCTTGCACCGGGACAGGTGCCTGGCGGCGTAATCCTGATGCCAAATGGCGTATGCGGTCCGGCGCATTGGAGCAGCGCCGGAAGGAGCAAGTTGAAATTCTCGATCGCGCTGTGCCCCTGCTCAAGGCTGGCGGCCGCATCGCTTACGTCACGTGTTCGATATTGGAGGAGGAGAACGGCGCCCAGGTGCGCGCCTTCTTCGCGCGACACCCGGATTTCTCGGTGTATCCGCCGGCCGAGGTCATTGAGCCTCTTGGCGAACGCGCCTTTATGTTCGGAAAGGCGGCGCGGTTGTCTGGCGAAGGCGTATTGATGAGTCCACGGACGACCGACACAGATGGCTTTTACGTCTCCGTTATGCGACGAGTTGGCTGAAACGGGGTCTGTTACTGTTTGGTATTGCAAATAGAATTCCCCGATTGCGCCTCAATCCGGGCCAAATTTATCCGCGATGATCGCGTGTTTGTGGAACCGCGAAGTCTTTATCTGGGGTTTTTCCATGCTGGTGGCTAGGCGCGATCCGCCGTTTCATATGGACGCGGATAATGCGCCCACCAACTCAAGTGCCTACCCAGCCGCGAAAGCGCAGAGGCTGACGCGGTTCCTGACCGCCATTCAGATGGTTGGCTCCTTGCTGGCGGTTCCCGTCGGCATTGCCAGCGCCTATACGTTTTACCGCGCCAATTTTTCTCCCGAGATCAATTGCCAGAGCCTGCGCAGCGGGATTGTCGCGATGCTCGACAAAAGCGTGGACGCGGCCACCCGGCGTATCCTGGTCCGCCGGGACGTCGAGGCCTTCGAGAAGACCTGCGCTGCCGTCGATCCTGATGCGACGGCGGCGTTCAAGGCGCTGCTCGCCGTTGATAAGACGGTTACTCCCGTTGCTGCCGCGCCGGTCGCATCAAAGGCACAACACAGCGAAACGGCATCGAAGGAATCAGCGCGCAAGGCCGAGCCTCGTCCGCAAGTGTCCGCCAAGCAACCAGCCACAGCCGCAGCCCCAGTTGTCGTGGAGTCCACTCGTCGCGATTCAGGCATATCGGATGCGCAGTGGCTCGACGCGGTCCGGCAGGCCTTGGCGACTCATAAAGAGGAAACACCGTCGACTGACGCAACCAAGCCGCAATCTGCGCCAGTGCCAGCTATGCGACCGGCATCCCACGAAG
>DASSLE010000016.1:0-2639 GCA_035689725.1 Pseudolabrys sp. | reverse complement strand
CCGCAAACCGATCCGGGTCTTTCGCGCAGAAACGCGGGTCTGTCCTTGACGAGAGTCAAATAACTCGGATGTCCGCAATTGGCCCCGATGTCCGCTTTTGGCCCAAAGCAGACATGGGCGATTGCACTGCAAATGTCTGCTGTCGGGGGTAAAGCAGACATTAACGGTTTGACCCACTATGATACCCACCGCTGAGCCCGTTTACGGACGGGCCTCGTTCGTATCAACATTGTACATCGAAAAAATTGGGAGCCCTGCATGGCTACGGTTAGGACCTGGATCGCTGCTGTCGCAGCTGTCGCATTCGTCAGCATGGCGACTGCTCAAAATGACTTGAACCCGAAGAACCGGCAGGAGTTGAAGCGAGAGAATGTGGCGGGCACGAACATGGAGACAATCATCTCTGTGGTCGAGGCGCAGCCCGGCGAGTTGCTCGCCCGTCACATTCATCATGGTGAGGAAGCATTCTATGTGCTTCAAGGAGCAACACTTGAAACACCAGACGGGAAGCAAATCAAACTGCCGACTGGGGCTGCCGCCATCAACCACCGCAACGTTCCACACGCTGGATTTAAGGTCATTGGCGACACAGCTTTGAAATATTTGGCTGTCCATGTCGTGGACAAGGGGGTTCCGCTCTACGATGCACCTCCGAAGTAATTCAGTCTGCAACTCAGGCCCCGCATGGCGAAAAGCGACGCCCGCCGCCGTGCCTTGATGGGGGGAAAGCGGACATTCCCTTTTGCACCGCACATGTCAGCTTTTGACCCAAAGCGGACATATGGGCCGCGAGACGTGCCGACACGAGTTTTCAGCGGCCCTCTAGTTTGCCGCGCGCCTTTACTACCAGCTGCAGTGGCGATGACCGTAGCGCCACCAACAGTGACGATAATGGCGATGGTGATAATAGCCGTAGTAGTGAACTGTCGAACGAGAATCGATCGCGTTAGCTGCTTTGCCAATTGGCGCTACCGGAGCGGCGAAAGCGCCAGACACTGGAGCTAAAGCAAGAAGGCCGCCACAGAGTGCAGCAGCCGCAAAAGTCAGTTTTACTTTGTCCATGAGCATTTCCTCCACAGATGCGCCCTTACGCGCGATGCTGCTGGAAGTTTCAGGCGAGACTTGGTCAATTAGCTGAACTTTCATTCAGATTTCAAAAATTTTAGTAGGGTTGAGGTCAGTCGTAGGTCAGCCACGGGGCACTTTGGCTGATGTCCGCTATTGGCACTTAGCCGACATTCGACTGGCTCCAATCAATGTCCGCTTTCGGGGGTAAAGCGGACATAGCTTTCGCGTCGCAAAAATGTCTGCTTTTGACCCAAATCGGACATCGAGCAACTGCCGTGATCACTCGTTGCACGTGCCATACAGCCGCGCCTTGAACCTTCGAAAAATTCGCCGAAGGTCAGAATCCGGCAAATTGACGGAACCCACGAGCGATGGCTTATACCGGCGATCGACTTCTTATCAGCAGCACAAACGCTTTAGCGCAGGCATCCCATGCGCGAGTTGTGCGTTGGAACGGATAACTGCGAAGAAAGGAGATACCGTCATGCGCTTTGTTCTGTGCATTCTGCTGGTAGCGTTGCCGCCGAGTTTTGCTTTTGCTGCGAAGGGAACCATGAGCCTGTCGCAGGCCCAGGCCGCCGCGGAGAAAGGCGACGCCGAGGCCGCGGCCGCCGTCGCGACGACAACCGATCGCCAACTGTTTGAACGAATGCGTCAACCGGGGCCACGACAAGGGGCAATGCGCTAATGCCTGCCGCCCGGGAATCTGTCATCCGGGCGCCGAGCGGCCTTATTGCGTAACGAAGTAGACGCGTCGCACGCCGCGCATTGTGGCCACCACATAGCGGACAATCCCCGCCTTTATCCGCTATTGCGGACGGTGGTCTTGCTGCCGATGATGAGGCCGCCGCCCGCACTCCGAACGCTACCACTCGGTTTGGACGTACCGGATCAGCTTCTCGGCGATCGCGGCGCCCGCGATCTTTCTGAGCGCGGACGTCAGGCTTTCGTCGCCCCCGGCGAATTTCTGCAGGTCCGCGAGCCGCCAACGCATGACGCGAGCTGGCTGTGTGACCGTCGCGTCGTAGAGCTCGGGCGAGCCGCCCAGCACGCTGGCTAGGCCCGCGAGATCTCCGGGGCGGGCGTGCCCCAACACGCGGCCGTCCCTGCGCGCCTCCAGCTCGCCGCGGACAACCGCCTCGAGCGAACCCGACGGATCGCCGGTGGAATGGAGCACGTACCCGCGGTCCAGTTCCTGCCACTCACCGATTGCCAGGAGGCGCTTGAACTGCTGGGGCGACAGCGCACTGAACGTCTTGTCGTACAGAAGCTGCTCGTCGCCCGTGAACGTGACGGGCCGACGCTCCTTCACGATGCCCCAGGCGCGCGTGACATTGATACTTATGAACACGCAGCTCCACATCATCGGCGTCCACAACGGCTCCGTTTGCAACAGATAGTACGGGATGACTACGAGCGAGCCCACGATGGCCAGCAGCCTCAGCCACAGGATGTCCTTCACCCAGTAGGCGCCGACGAAGATCAGGTTCGCCAGGTCGTCGATAAGGTTTAGATGCATGAGATCACCGTCCATCGAGGAGTTGTGTACGCTCTATGCCTCGTTGTTGGCC
>DASSLE010000015.1:0-3901 GCA_035689725.1 Pseudolabrys sp. | reverse complement strand
GTCCGTCGTTCCTCCCCGGCAATCCACGCGCTTCATCTGTCGGTCGTATACGGCTGTGGTCCTTACGCCCCAGCCGCCAATTATCGAGTGGGTCGCCGAAATCGACCAAAGGATTAAGGATGCAGGAAGTTTTTTTGTCGGGCCGCCGGTCGTCCTCGATCTTTCCGCCGTAACGCTCAGCAAGTCTGCAATCGAACACCTGGTGACTGAATTAGAGCAGCGCGGCGTCCGCATTATGGGCATCGAGAATGTCGATCCAGCCCAGACGGGCGCAGGTCTGCCGCCATTACTGCGTTCCAGCCGGGGAGCGAGCACAGATGCTGGTGCTGCCGGATCGCCGGTGCGCGACGCGCGCCGTGGGGCCGCCACACTCCTGCTCGACAAGCCAATACGCTCCGGGCAATCGATCTTCTTTCCCGATGGCGACGTGACCGTACTGGGTTCGGTAGGCTCCGGCGCCGAACTCGTCGCAGGTGGGTCAATACACATTTATGGCACATTGCGCGGACGCGCCATGGCCGGCTCGCATGGTAATGCGCGCGCGCGCATCTTTTGCAGCAAGATCGAAGCCGAACTTTTGGCAATCGATGGTCACTACCTGACCGCCGACTTGATGGATAAGGGCCTGCGCGACCGGCCGGTCCAAGCATGGCTCGAAGGTAACGCGGTGAGAATCACTACGTTGGACTGAATGTCGATCACCCCAGGAGGCGCATACAATGGCTAAAGTCGTAGTTGTTACTTCCGGGAAGGGCGGCGTCGGGAAGACCACATCGACCGCGGCCTTGGGCGCGGCGCTGGCGCAATCTGGACAGAGCGTCGTCGTCGTCGACTTCGACGTAGGCCTGCGGAACCTAGACTTGGTGATGGGTGCCGAACGGCGGGTGGTCTATGATTTCATCAACGTGACACAGGGTATCGCCAAGCTCCCGCAAGCCCTGATCCGCGACAAACGCCTCCACACGCTCGCACTGCTGCCCGCCTCACAGACCCGCGACAAGGACGCCCTGACCGAAGAAGGTGTACTGCGCGTGATAACCGCGCTTCGGCAGATGTTCGACTGGGTGATCTGCGATAGCCCCGCCGGCATCGAGCGCGGCGCCACCCTCGCTATGCGCTTTGCCGATGCCGCCATCGTTGTTACAAACCCCGAAGTGTCATCGGTGCGCGATTCCGACCGAATAATCGGGCTCCTCGACGCCAAGACGGTCAGGGCTGAGCGCGGCGACCGCGTCGAAAAGCATCTGCTCATTACTCGCTACGATCAGGGGCGCGCCGCGCGCGGCGAGATGCTTAGTATCAACGACGTGCTTGAGATTCTTGCCACTCCGCTCCTGGGCATCGTTCCAGAGAGCGAGGAGGTACTGCGCGCTTCGAATCTTGGCTCGCCTGTAACGCTTAACAATCCAGGTAGCGCGCCCGCCCGTGCCTATCTCGACGCCGCCCGGCGACTCATGGGCGAAGATATTGAAATGACCATTCCGACCGACAAACAGGGTTTACTAGGCAAACTGTTCGGGCGGAGAGCGGCATGAACCTATTTAGCCTATTCAAACGGCGAGGCTCCGCCCCGGTGGCGCGCGACCGCCTGCAAATACTGCTCGCTTATGAACGCACCACGCGAGGCGCCTCTGATCTTCTCGTTATCTTGCGTGAAGAAATTCTGGCCGTCGTCGGCCGGCACGTGGAAATTGATCCCAACCGCGTTAGCGTGCAGATGGACCGTGGCGATAAAGTTTCGATCCTCGAGGTCGATATCGAGATTCCGAATACCGTCCGAGCGACGTCAAGTGGAAGCCGGCGGAAACGGGTGACGTTGCCGGTACATCGCCCAGCATCGTGATCGCGCGCTGGCCGCTCTGATCCCGCCGCCCTGCTTTCGCAACAGATTTAAAACAATTTCACGTGCCCGAGGGCAGCTAGGTGCCGCCTGGTGGTCGTACCAAACGGTATCGCCGGCACAATCTCCGACCCGCCAATGAGCGGACGGCAATAAAAAGGGAACTTTAAATCGCGCGAGCGTCTGACTAACCGTGTTTCGCCGGTGTCGGGGTGATGTTGTCAGTTGGTTTTTATGCGGCCATTTTTATTTCATTGACCTACCTATCTCTACCATTGCACCGTCTCTCGCTTACTGAAGCGCGATAATCTAATCACTGAAAAATCGCGTCGAGAACTGCCAAGCGGGAGTCAACGTCATGGCCCGCGTGCTGAACTGTGATGACTGCGGCAAAACCCCCAATGTAGTCGAACTTGCGCCGATACTGCACGACGCGGTGTGGCGCAAGCTCGCCGGACGTCACGAAATGCTTTGTGCGGAATGCTTGTTTACGCGCGCGGCCGCTCGGGATGTTCGCCTCTCGCTCGCGAGATCCAACCGTGTGAGTTTAATTTGATGTGTTCGCCCGTCAGTTGGTTTGAATTGTTCGCTTCTGTTGAGATAAGACCACCAAAGAATCTTGATGCATGGCGAGCGGTAGCGGCTAGGTTTCCAAGCGTGCCTACCGCTCTAAGAGAGGATACAATGAAAATGGAAATCAATTAATTGTGTTATCCTGCCCCGCAAAGGTCGCCGATGCGAGGTGGAGGAATGGTACTGAAGGAACGGATTCACGCTTTAGCCGATCACGCCCGAGCCAGACGAAAAGGCGACGAAATGCCAGAAAAAAGCGAAGAAACCGCGGCCAAATGGGCCGTCACTCACGAATGGGAAAATTGGGCCGCCTTACATCCAGATGATCTAAAGAGCGCCAATGCTGGCATGTACTTTTTCACTCATTTGCAGCAGAAAAAGCCTGAACTTCTTAATTTCGCTTCGAGCGATAAGTCGGAGGCGGTCCACGTCTGGCTTCTTCAACAAGGCCGCATCAAAGATTGATACGCTGGCGGGGCGGCAAAAGCTGTAAATCCATTCTTGCTCCAATAGCGGACATTCTCTGCCAAGCCAGAATGTAAGCCGGTGGCGCAGCCGCAAATCCGGGAAATGTCCGCTTTGGGTCAATATGGAAGCGACGTTCTCCAACTTGGGCACGGAACGCGATTTTTCGGGTGGCAATCAGGTGGCAATTTTGAAAGTGGTATGCAAAAAGTCTCCGCAAGCCGGGTTAGCTCAGCGGTAGAGCAGCGGTTTTGTAAACCGTTGGTCGGGGGTTCAATTCCCTCACCCGGCACCGGAATCAGGCGGTCTCCACCGCAAAAATATCCCGAAAGACGCGTCCCACCGGCCTTGTTCGCACCTTAAGGACTGTGGCAAACTGTGCCGTTGGTAATACTTCGGAGATCTAGCATGCCTCAGGGCACCGTAAAGTGGTTCAATCCGACGAAGGGCTATGGCTTCATCCAGCCCCAAGAAGGCGGGAAGGATGTGTTCGTACACATCTCGGCGGTCGAACGCGCCGGACTTAGCACGCTGAACGAAGGGCAGACCGTTCAGTTCGAACTCGTCGAGAATCGCGGAAAGACATCCGCCGAGAACCTCAAGGTTAAGTGACCTCGACGCCCGAGGCTACTTTCGACCGCTCTGTCTGAACCTGGCGCCGCCGAGCTATTTAAGCCCGGCGGCTGGCGCACGCCCGTGCCCTCGCGCACTGGTCCGGCGCGCTAGCGCGTGAGCTTCTCCAACTCGGGGAATGGCGCAAAAGTCATTTCCTTGCAAAGCTCGCGAACGTCCTTCGGCGTATCGAAAAAACGATCGAGCTTTCCCGCCACGTAAACCGCGGCGCCGTCTTTTGATCCCAGATATCTTCCGTCGCTGTTGCGCGCGTTATAGCGAACGCACGCTACGTAGCGATCGCCCGGCCCAACAAATTTAAGCTGCGGTTGTGAGACGGCTGCGCCGCGGATATGCGAGGGATCGTTGAGATAGGTGCGCAAGAAAGCCAACAGGTCTTGCCGGTATCCT
>DASSLE010000014.1:0-10205 GCA_035689725.1 Pseudolabrys sp. | reverse complement strand
GCATCGGGCGAGAAGATCGCTATGGTGCGGCCCGAAACCGCGGCCCCCCGCCGCAATTAAATCAAGGATCATTCTCGTGAAGGTCATCGCTTCATCGCTCCGCAAGGGCAATATCGTCGATCTCGACGGCAAGCTCTACGTCGTCCTCAATGCGGAAAATTTTCATCCGGGCAAGGGCACACCCACCACCCAGGTCGATATGCGCCGGATTTCCGACGGCGTGAAGACCCAGATGCGTTACAAGACCACCGATCAGGTCGAGCGCGCCCATGTCGAAGACCACGAGTTCTCGTATCTCTACAAGGATGGCGACGGTTTCCATTTCATGAATCAGGAAACCTACGACCAGGTGCAAGTACCGGCCGACGTAGTCGGAGATTACGAGAAGTACCTCCAGGAAGGCATGGTGGTGAGCCTGTCTCTGCACGAAGGCGTGGCCGTCTCGATCGAAATCCCGCAGAAGGTGACACTCGAGATCACCGACACCGAGCCGGCGATGAAGGGGCAGACCGCGTCAGGCTCGTTTAAGCCGGCGATGTTGTCGAACGGCGTGCGCACCATGGTGCCGACCCATATCACCACTGGTACTCGCGTGGTGGTCAATACCACCGATGGCTCCTATGTGGAGCGGGCGAAGGATTGAGATTCAACTGAACCGCTGGCCGCTGTCACGGCCGGGCCTGTCCGGTAACGACAGGCAGATTACACCCGCACGCTGGCGCGCACTTCTTTCGGAAACAAATCGTCGGGGGTCAGTCGCTTCGCGGTCACGCCCTGCGCATAAGCGAACCGGCAGAATGCGTCCAGGGTCTTGCGGTTTTCTTCCAAACCGTAGGGAAAAGGATCGTCGCCGAAATTTCTGCTCCACTCGCCCGCAACCGCCGCTGCCCATGGCACCGGAATGCGCGATGCCGTCAAATCCTGGATTCGCTCGAGGCTCCGCCGTTTGGCCTCATCGAAGGCTTTGAACAGGTTCATCGCTATCCAAGGATATCGTTCGAACACGGACCGGCGCATCGCAATCACGTGCATAATCGGATAGATGCCGGTCGCAGCGTAGTAGTGCATCTCCTCAGCACGATAATCAGGATAAAGCCGCGCAATCTTGCCTCTACCCTTGTTGAAGGCATCGGGAACGCGCGCCGAGATCGCTGCGTCGATCTCCCCGGAAAGCAACATCGCTGAGATGCTGGTGTCGCGCTTCTGCTCATATCGAATGCCATCCGGCAGCTTGAATTCGACTTTCTCCTCACGGCCGGCCTCGTTCATGCCAGCTTGTACCCATTGGACTTTGCGTAAATCCACCCCAACTGTTTCCGACAGAAATCCGCGCGCATAGATGCCGGCGGTTTGCGCCCATTCCGGAATGCCAACGCGTTTGCCTTCCAATTCCTTCGGTTTGGAGATGCCGCGGTCAGTGCGCACGTAAAACGCCGAGTGCCGGAATACTCGCGATGGAAAAATCGGAATTCCAACAAACGGCGAGTTACTTTGCGAGGTATAGCCGATGAACTTGCCGAAGGACATTTCCGAAACGTCCCACTCCCGATTTTTAATGAACCTGTAGAAAATTTCCTCGACAGGAAGCACGAAGGCAGTGAGCACGGTGCCCTCCACCCGCACCACGCCGTTCACCAGATCGCGCACGTGATCGTAGTCGGTGGTCGCGAGCGTCAGATGCAGACGCGCGGTGCCGCCGCTTTCTATGATTTCGGGTTCGCGATCGGCACTTGAGGCTGCCGTTAAATTAGCTTCACGCAGCGTCATCATTTCGCGGGTCTCCAACATTTCCGGGCGCCGGCCGGGCACCGCGGCGCACCCTACACCAGGGCACGACCCTTGTATGCCGCGGTTCGATGCCGTTAACTCGGGCCCGAGATATTTATCGACCCCTGGCGGGCGGGACGGAACGAGGGAAGCCGGATTGAGACGCGCCGTTCTTGTTGGCCTTGCTTTGTTCATCGCCGGTGCCGCGCGAGCGGAGGAGATGAAGAGTCCGCGCATATCAGTCGCTCGGGTCGATTGGGATGCTGCTGCGGCGGGCCTCGCGGAACGGTCGTCGGATACACCGGCAGAGGTGTTCGCCAAGCTCAATATGGCCGCGGAATTGGGCTTCCCAAGCATCGCCAACAGTATCGTACCAGTCCTTCTTCCGTTTGATATCGACGGTTTTGCCAAGGAGCTTGCTGCTAACCCCCGGCAACCGGCGGACAAGGCTGCAGAGCGAGCCGACCATTTCATGCGCTCTGGCTTTCGGGCCACGAAATTTTTTCTGACGGGCCCCGCAGGATATGACGCGGCATTCGCGCTGACGCTCGCCGACGTCTCGGAGCTTTCAGACATCCGCTATGCAGACCCGGTCTATGTCTTGTTCTCGGGTCTCGGCGCGACTTACGACCTCGACGGCCCATCTTTTCCCGAAGGCGAATTGGTAAAAGCGCTGCAGAGCGATTTTCCCGGCATCCGGCGCTATCTCCATGAGTCCTACATCCGCTACAGCTTCGAGCGTTATGGCGTGACTTATGTAGCCGCAATCTACTGCCTCGATACTCGTCCGCGCGCGAAAATCCTTACATGCAAACAGGGCGACCGGGTCATGGATCGCTTCCTGCGCGCACTTAAACTCGCCGGCGGCACGCCGGCTCCGGCCCGGCAATCGGTTGAGACCGTGCCACTGGACCGGCCGAAGGAGGCTTCAAAGGATTTCAGTTATTTCAGCCCCGGCTTTCTCATTCCGAGCACGGGGCGGAAAAAAGACCTCAGCGGACGCCCCGACTACACGGTCTATGCGCGCCTGCGCTTTCCACTGAAGGAGGCTCCGGCCTTCGCCAATTCGCAATCGTTTAACAACTGGGGTGACTGCGATTTCACCGGCCGCTCGGTGCGCAATCCGCGCAGGAAGGACCAACCCTATTCATGTAACGTCAATGGACGGGCGCTGGTGTTCAACGAGGGCGCGCCCGGCAACTACTCTTATCCCTGGCGCGACAATTTCTGTGAGCACCGCAATTTCTTTGTCGGCCAATGCCCCGGTGGCGAGGGCCATCAGGGCCAGGACATCCGGCCAAGCTCCTGTACGCTATTCAACGACGGCGCGGACCGTTGCCTGCCCTATCAACATGACGTTGTGGCAGCTCATGACGGATTTATTCTGCGCGCACGCAAGCAGGAGGCGGTGTACCTCTTCATCAATACACCGAGGACCCATGCGCGTGTGCGTTACATGCATATGAATCCAAGCCAGCTTGATGCCGATGGAATTGTCAGCGGCAAGCTGGTGCACGAGGGCGATTTACTGGGCAAAGTCGGCAACTACAATAATGGCGAGCGTGGCACCACCTACCACCTGCATTTCGATATGCAGGTGCCGACCAAGATCGGCTGGGTATTCGTCAATCCGTACATGACGCTTGTCTCCGCCTACGAACGGCTGATCGGCGCGCGTGGCACCGAAATCAAGGACGGCGATGCGGTGCCGGCGATAGCCGGCGTGCCGCCGGTGATCCAACACCCATCGGAAATGCCTGCGATTGCTCTGGCGCCGGCCGTACAAACGGAGGAGCCAGCTACCGCGCGTGTGAAACGGCACAAGGCAAAGGAAAAGCCCCACAATAAGCGGCACGTTCGAAAGAAGCGCAGGCATAGCGAGAGTTAGGGTATCGCGCATTGTGCGGGCCTGGTCTACGACTAGAATGCCGCCATGCACCAAATCTCCCACGCCGCCCCGCCAGTTCCAAGTCTTACGCGCCGGACGCTCGTCGCCGGCGCGCTTGGCGCCACCGCATACCTCGCATTTGGCGGCTTCGCGTTTGCGGTGCAGACGCCAGCCTTCGCGCACTGGGTCGCCGGGTTCCGCCCTCGCGCGCTCAAGCGCGGCATCTCGGAACAGACTTACGACCGCGTGATGGGCGCGGTGACGCCCGATACGAGCGTGTTCGCTGAATACCGTTCGCAGCCCGAGTTCACCGAGTTGATGTGGCAATACATTAACCGGCGCTGCTCAGCGTGGCGCGTGACCACCGGAAAAGAGCGCGCGAAGGAATATGCCGGCCTGCTCGCGCGCGTTGAGAAGGACTACGGCGTCGACCGCTATATCTTGCTCGGCCTGTGGGGAATGGAATCATCTTTCGGCGATGTGGTGACCAATCCGAAATACATGCGGCCGGTCATCCCGGCGCTTGCCGCCCTCGCCTGGGGTGAACCGCGCCGTCGCACGTATTGGGAAGCCGAATTGCTCAATGCGCTCACCATCGTCGATCGCGGTTGGGCTCAGCCATCGGACATGATCGGCTCCTGGGCAGGTGCCATGGGCCACACTCAATGGATGCCAGAAGTGTGGCTCAACATGGGCGTCGACTACGACCACGACGGCCGTGCCTCGCCGTTTGGCAAGCCGGACGATTCATTCGCCGGCACAGCGCGATATTTGCTCGAACGTGGCAAATACCGACGCGGCGAGGCTTGGGGCTGCGAAGTCACGCTGGCCGCAGGTCGTGGCAGGCTGGCCGACAATCGCACCATGCGCTCATACGCCAAGTGGGAGCAACTCGGAGTGCGGCGCGCCGACGGTGCGGATTTTGCACGGCCGAGCGATCAGGTGAAGCTCTGGCTCCCGGTTGCTGGCGGACCGGCCTTCCTGGTTGGACAAAACTTCCGCGCGGTCTATTCCTACAATCCCTCCACGAGCTACACGCTGGCGCTCTGCCATCTCGGCGACCGTATCCGTGGCGATCCACCGTTTCGCCAGCAGTTTCCAGGCGGCGAACGCACGCCGACCCTGGAGGAGGTTAAGGAGATTCAGCGCCGGCTCAATGAGCGCGGTTTTAAGACCGATGGCATCGACGGACGCACTGGCAGCGACACGATCAGAGCGATCCTCGCCTTCCAGAAACAGGTCGGCATGGAGCCCGCCGATGGCTATGCCGGTCTGAAATTGCTCGCCCGATTGCGTCAGGGCTCGTAATCCGGTTGGATGCCGCCGATCGATTCGCCCGCTGGGGCGGCAGATGGCGGAGCCCGCAACTTGGCGAGCAGCAGAAGCGATAGCGCAAAGACACGTCCTGCGGGTGCCGGAAGCTTGTCCGCATTCGATCGTCCGGTTCCAGCCGGGGTCAACGCCGCCGGATTTGGGAGCGACGTGGTAGCGGACGCGCTCCGTGCAACCGACATCCCCTATATTGCGCTCAATCCAGGCGCGAGTTACCGCGGCCTGCACGACAGCCTCGTGAACTATTTGGGCAACGAGCGACCGCAGATGTTGCTTTGCCTGCACGAAGAAAGCGCAGTCGCGATTGCTCAAGGCTACGCCAAGGTCACCGGCAAGGCGATGGCCGCTGCCGTCCATTCCAATGTCGGACTGATGCACGCCACCATGGCGATCTTCAATGCCTGGTGCGATCGCATGCCGATGGTGATCCTCGGCGCGACCGGCCCGGTCGATGCCGTCAAGCGGCGGCCGTGGATCGATTGGATCCACACCGCCCGCGATCAAGGTGCGCTGGTTCGCGGCTACACCAAATGGGACGACCAGCCGGCTTCACCCACGGCTGCACGCGAGGCCGTTTTGCGCGCCAACTGGATTGCCAACACTGCGCCGCGCGGACCCACTTACGTAAATCTCGACGCAGAAATGCAGGAGAGCAAACTTGCAGCGCCGGTCCCGCCGATCGACGCCAAACGATTCATGCCGCCGGTCGAGAGTGCCGCACCACCCGAACTCATCAAGCAAACGGCCGATCTTCTGCGAAACGCCAAATATCCGGTGATCCTCGCTGGCCGGGTGTCGCGCAATGTTGACGCGTGGGAGGCGCGCGTCTCGCTAGCCGAGCGGCTCAACGCGCGCGTCGTCACCGATCTGAAGATCGGCGCGTCGTTCCCGACAGATCATGCGCTACATGCAGGCGCGCCTGGCGGAACGGTGCTCTCGCCCGAAGCGACCGAAGCTATCCGCGCTGCCGACGTCATTCTCAGTCTCGACTGGGTTGATATCGCGGGCACGATCAAGAATGTCGGCGGCAACGTCACGGCCAAATTTGTGCAGGCTTCGGTCGATCATCGCCTGCACAATGGATGGAGCATGGACTATCAAGGTTTGCCGCCAGTTGATGTCTTTGTTGCGTGCGAACCGGATGTGGTAGTGCCAGCGTTAATCGATGCGCTCGGACCGGTCGGCGCGCGTGCCGTGCAGTCGAGCACAAAAGGGTTTCCCAAACTCGCGGACGGCAAGCTCACCGTCGATCACCTGGCCAACGCGCTGCGAAGTGCGATCGGCGAGCGGCCCGCTTCGCTTACACATGTTTCACTGTCATGGAATGGCGCCAGCTGGCATTTCCGTCATCCCCTCGACTACCTCGGTTCCGATGGTGGTGGCGGCGTTGGCGGCGGCCCCGGGATATCTGTCGGCGCGGCGCTGGCGCTCAAGGGCAGCGGCCGCCTCCCCGTCGCCGTGTGTGGCGACGGCGATTTCCTGATGGGCGTGACCGCGCTTTGGACGGCGGCCCACTATCACATTCCGTTGTTGGTCGTGGTTGCCAACAACCGATCTTTCTTCAACGACGAGCTGCATCAGGAGCGCGTCGCCCGCATGCGCAACCGGCCCGTCGAAAATCGCTGGGTCGGCCAGCGCATTTCCGAACCCGATATCGATCTCGCTGGCATGGCACGCGCGCAAGGCGCACAGGGCTTCGGCCCGGTGACCACCATCTCTAATCTCACGCCCACCTTTGAGAAAGCTATTGCAGCTGTCGAAGCAGGTGCTGTTGCCGTCGTCGACGTCCGCGTCGAGCCGGGGTACACAGCTGCGACCACCGCGGCGATGATGCGTAAGAGCGAGTAAAGTCCTGATGGCCCGCGCTGCAGCACCCACCGATGCCATCCTGGTGGCGGACAGTGTCGTCGTGCAATTTGACACGGTAGAAGGCCCGATAATCGCAGTCGACGACGTTTCCTTTGGAGTCGGACCAGGCGAATTCTTTTCGGTCATCGGCCCCTCCGGCTGTGGCAAATCCACACTGTTTAACGTGATCGGCGGCTTGCTCGGGCACCACCAGGGAGTTGTCAGCGTCGGAGGCGAGACGATTTCCGGGCCGCACAAATCGATTGGCATGGTGTTCCAGGAAGAGTCGACGTTCCCATGGCGCACGGTGCTCGACAATGTCGCGTTTCCGCTTGAACTGGTCGGCATGTCAAAATCTAAACGTGCCGAGCGTGCGCGTCATTTTATCAAGATGGTCGGGCTCGACGGTTTCGAAAATCGCTACCCGGGCGAATTATCTGGTGGCATGCGCCAGCGCGTCTCGCTCGCTCGTACTCTGGCCTCCGAACCAAAAATTCTATTGATGGACGAACCGTTCGCCGCCCTCGATGAGCAGACCCGATTGTTGCTCGGCGACAAGGTCCTGCAAATCCAGCAGCAACTGAAGCAGACTACGCTGCTGATCACGCACAACATCACCGAGGCGGTTCAGATGTCTGACCGCATCCTGGTCATGACCTATCGGCCCGGCAAGGTGAAGCGCATTGTCGATATCGACTTGCCGCGCCCGCGCACGTCGGAAATTGTCGGCAGCGAGGCCTTCGGCCGTTATGTAGCACAGATCTGGAACGATCTACGCGAAGAGGCGAGCCGCGGTATGCAGGATGAGGAAGCGCACGTATTGCATCACGAAAGCACTGCGTCATGACGGCTACCGCTGTCCGTACAACATCGCGCGACTTCGCCCCGGCCGCGGTTGGCGCCGGAACGCTTGTTGTGTTCCTGCTGCTGATTGAATTACTCATTCGTATAGACGTCATCAGCCGCTTCATCGTCCCGCCGCCCTCGGAAATCGCAGCCAGCTTATGGCGGGTAATTGTTGAAGAGCATATTTTCAGGCGCTTTCTTCTGACTGCCGCCGAGTGCCTGACCGCGGGCGTCATGATTACTGTGCTTGGCATCGCAGGCGGAGTACTGATGCACCGCTTCAAACTGCTGCAGCAGGCTTGCGAGACTTGGGTTGCCGGACTCGCCGCCGCGCCGGTCGTGCTTGCCTATCCCCTGTTCATGGTGATCTTCGGCCGCAATGCCTGGACCATCATCATGATCGGCTTTGTCGCAGCGCTGCCGCCCGTGATCCTGAAGACCATCGAGGGCATGACAGGCACACGCAAGGTGCTCGTCAATGTTGGCAGGAGCTTTAACCTCACTGCCACACAGCAGTTCTGGAAAATTCTATTCCCGGCAGCCCTGCCAACGATTTTCGTTGGTGTGCGGCTCGGACTGATCTTCGCGCTGATCAATGTTGTCGGCGTTGAATTCCTGATCAATTACGGCGGGCTCGGTCAGCTCATCAACGACTTGGCCGAACGCTATGATCTCGCCGGCACATATGCTGCAATTTGCTTTGTCATCCTGGTGAGCGTGCTGTTCTTCATAACGTTGGAAAAGGTCGAACGATGGCTGAGACCGGTCGATTAGCCCGTTTTGCTTAGGAATGGCGACCAAAATCGAGTCATTTGCTACCCTTTTGCTGCCATTTTTGAAAAATCTGATCCCGGATTGTGCCGGGAATGTTCTTGATGGCTGAGTCGAACGCCTACCTCGAAGGCGAAGCAACATTCTTCAGGAATTTCGCGCAGGATTGCGCTGCCGCTATCGGCATGCCGCGTGTGGCCGCCCTCAGGCAAGCCAAACTCGAAAGTAATCGGCGCAGCTTTATTGACGCGGCCACTCGCCTTTGTGGCAGCCCTAGCGAGCAAATTATGCTGGCCGCGCTTATGTGGGCTGAATACGGCTAAGAAAAAAAGCTTGTCGAGATCGCTGAGCCGGGCACGCCTTATGAAAAAACAAGCAATGTCGTCATCGCCCCGCAGCATCTGATTGGAAGGCACACAGTAGATTTCGGCATCTTCGTCCGCTTCGTTGCAAACGAGGAAATCAGGATAGTTGTCGAGTGCGATGGCCACGATTTTCACGAAAAAACCAAAGAACAGGCCGCTCGCGATAAAGGCCGCCAGTGCGACCTCGAAATTGTTGGCTGGAGAGTCCTGAGATTCACCGGATCAATGATTTGGCGAGATCATAAAGGCTGTGCTGCTCGCGTGGCTAAATTGGCGACAAACGAGTTGGAGGCTCAATTGCACCATCGCGGCTGGCTCTAATCAGCTAACACGAGTGCCGCCTGTTCTCTGGCGTTGCGCCAAAATTGCTCTGCCTGATCGCGTGGTAACGCTTCGACAAAAGGGCCGCCACGCGGTTTGCCTCAACGTGCGCCGCAATGGAAGTGATCACAGGGAGCATAGCTATGATTAGCGACGAAAAAATATTTGATTTTGTTGCAATGAGGGCCAATCAAACCTCGAACGACACAGACACCGGCTTGAAATTATTTTTCCCTATGTACTCGGCAATCTTGGGCGGCTCTATATGGCTAACTGATAAATTGGAGGATTCAGTTCCAGCAAAATATAAGTACCTATCTGATGCCCTTGTAATTTTACTCACTGTTGAGTGCTGCTATATCGTTTTAGACAATCTGCGAGCTTGGTGGGGCTACAGAAAACAACTGTCAGAACTCACCAAAGATTCGAGCCACCAACTCGCTGGTCCCACTCGGGTGGTGCGGTTATGGAAGTTGTTGTGTGCTTGGGAATGATTTTCGCATGCGCGATGTACGTGTGGTTTAACCCTCTTGGGGTTTCGGGCCATCACGATCCGGTTGGGCCTGTATAGAGTTATGGGCAGCCTGCACCTGTGCTTCTCGCCACAGTGGCGGGCCTGATCCGGCGGCAGCGATTCCACACAATAAACAATCGACGCCAAGCTGCGGCAGCGGCTGGTCAATGTCCGCTGTTGCTCCAACAGCGGACAAACGCGGGCGCGGTCGGATTGTCCGTTAAGTGCCAATGGCCGCCGTCAGCCAGCTCCGCCAGAGCACCCGTGGGCGGTGCTGCTTTCGACTGACGCGAACCATGCCGCAGGATAGGCACAACGCAAGAGGGGCCACCCGTCGGTGACCCCTCGAAGCCTTGCCTTGCGCTGCGGAGCAGCGGAATTACATTTTCTTCTCCTCGCTGCCTTTTTCTTTCTTCTCCTCGCTGCCTTTGCGCCGCTCCTCATATCGCTCCTCGCGATGTTTGCGCCGCTTGTGACGTCGCTCCTCGCGATGTTTGCGCCGCTTGTGACGTCGCTCCCCGCCCTCCGTGCCGGTCTTCTCACCGGCCGGCGC
>DASSLE010000013.1:0-2174 GCA_035689725.1 Pseudolabrys sp. | reverse complement strand
TCATCGACGAGTTCGCGGCTGAGTTCAGGCGCGAATTGACCCGCCTCCGGAAGGAAGGTCACGGAGCGAAACGGCGCCTGATAAAAGAACTGCAGGATGTCGAGCGCGGCATCAAACGCTGCCTCGATTTCATAACAGGGGGTGACGGCGACCCTGGCTCCGTACGCGATCAGTTGCGGCGCTTGGAGGCGCGCAAGCGCGAGATCGATGCTGATTTGAGGGACCAACAAGACGGCATGGGAATCGTGATCCACCCCAATCTTCCGGAGCTCTACCGCAAGAAGGTCGCGAAACTAACGCAAGCGCTGCGTGATGAGGTAACACGCCGGCAGGTTGTCGAGATCATCCGCTCGCTTATCGATCGAATCGAAGTTAAACCCGGCCTGGCGCGAGGCCACTGCGACGTCACCATCGTGGGTGCACTGGCTCAAATCCTCGCTTTCACCCATCAAAAAAGACCGCCGCCTCCGCGGGAGACGGCGGTACGTCCTTAATGGTTGCGGGGGTAGGATTTGAACCTACGACCTTCAGGTTATGAGCCTGACGAGCTACCGGGCTGCTCCACCCCGCGTCAAAATGTTAAGCGCGGGGCAAGGCCCGCCGTTCAGGGGCTATGTAGCAACGGCGAATGCCAATGGGAAGGGCGAAAAGCGTTGCTTTTCATCTACATGTCACGAAACGGCGGCAAAAGGCGGCCATGATGGGGGCGCCTGCGGGAGGCGACAGCAGCTTCGGCGACGGCCTTGCGGCCGCCGCGCATTTGATTATTGCCGACGGCCGCCGTGCTCTGACGGACCCCGAACTTCCCGATGCCGATGCGGTTCACGAGCTGCGCAAGGCCCTCAAGCGCTGGCGTGCACTACTGCGGCTGCTCGCCCGTCCCCTCGGCGAACAGGCCGACCAGATGCGCACTGAGGCGCGCGAGTTGATGCGGGCGGTGGCTGGCGCCCGCGATGCCCAATCGGCGCTAGATGCCCTGGCCGACCTGCGCAAGGCCGACCTGCCGTTCTCGCCGACCTCAACCGAAACGATCCGTGCTCGCTTGACCGAAATGCGGGACGCGGCCCAGGCGAAAAGTTTTACCAAGAACATGCGAGAGCGCCTGTCGCGCTATTTCGACTACGCCACGCTTTCACTCGAGCGCTGGCCACTCAAGGCCATTGACTTCGACATCGTCACTGACGGACTCACCTCGACTTATCGCCGCGCGCGGCAGTTGGTGCCCGATAGCTGGCCCGACGCCGAGCCCGAACACTTGCATGACTTGCGCCGCCGCGTCGTCGAGCACCGCCACCAAATGGATCTGGTTGAACCGCTTTGGCCGCGCCTTGGTAAAGTGTGGGCCGAAGAGGCACAGCGCCTGCGCAACCAGCTCGGTTCCAGCCAGGACCTCGCGGTGCTTACGAATTTCACCGCCCCCCACCAACCGTTGGCGCCGTGGCGATCGCGGTTGTCGCCAGTGATCGACGCGCGCCGCAACGCGCATTTGAAATCGGCGGCACGACTGGCTGGCCGCCTGTTTGCGGAGAGGCCGAAGGCATTTCGCCGGCGCATAGCGGCGCTGTGGTCGGCGCGCCAGTCCAAGACGCACTGAAACACGCCGAAAGCCCGGCGAACGGCGCGCGCCTCCTCGCTGGCCTTGGTCTTTTTCAAAAAAAACGGCCGCCAAACCTGGCGGCCGTTTGAAATCGATCATCGTGTTGAGGAGAAGCGAGCGTCCTTGGCAGGCCTGGCAGCGACCTACTCTTCCAAGCCTTGAGGCTTAGTACCATCGGCGCAGGAAAGTTTAACGGCCGAGTTCGGGATGGGATCGGGTTCAGTCTCTCCGCAAAAACCACCAGGCCGGCCAAGGACGATGAAGCAAAGCGCAAGCGAAGCGAGCGTCCCGGACTTTGATCCGTGACCTCGATCACAAAGCTGTGGTCTTTCTTTCAGTGCGCACCATACGCAGCCCGTCAGGAATGCGAATGGGCATTGGAAATGAGAGCAATCAAGACAATCGAGCTATTAGTACCGGTAAGCTCAACGCGTTACCGCGCTTACACACCCGGCCTATCAACGTGGTGGTCTACCACGGCTCTCAAGGGAGAACTCGTTTCGAGGTGGGTTTCTCGCTTAGATGCCTTCAGCGATTATCCCGTCCGCACATAGCTACGCTGCACTGCCGCTGGCGC
>DASSLE010000012.1:0-9154 GCA_035689725.1 Pseudolabrys sp. | reverse complement strand
CCGGGTCATTGCTGGTGGTCGTGACCCCTGCGCCGAGCGTGGTGCCGGTCGGCAGAATGTTGAACTTGACCGCCCTTTCGTTGCCGAACACCTGCGGCGTCGCCGCAGCCGGAGCGGGAGGCAGCGCCATCAGCGGCAAATTGTTGGGTCCGGCGGACGGCTGGCCGAGTGTTTCGGTCATTGAATAAGTGTCTTGCAAGGTCACCGCGAATCGACCGCCAAACGGAATCGACTGCTTGAGCGTGGTGCCGACTTTGCCCTGTTCATTGGAAGGAACGATACGCGCGTCTACGCTGCCCACATTTGGCACGCCGACGGACGCCCAGGTAGCGCCACCACCGGAACTAACGCGGGTCGACGGCAGCGGACGATCAAAAGCGCTGTCGGTCGCCGGCTTGAGATCTGCGCCGACCGAATTGTCCCATTCGCTTTGCAACGGCTGCTTCACAATGACGGTGGCTGAGCCGTCCGGTTTCTCCGTACGCTTGACGTCGAAGTCTTTCCCATCGGACAAGCCGGGCAGGCGCAGGGGCTTCTCCGGCGGAATTGCGAGCGCTGCCGGATCGAAGACCAGTGCATTGCTGAGCATCGTACTTTCTTCGGGTGTGAGAGGCGTTTCGGGGCTGAGCGCAGCGTTGCTTGCCGGCTCCTGCGCGAACGACGGCAGAGCGGAGCGCAAGCGCGCCGATCATCCACCATGCGTATTGAGCGCTTGCCCGCATTCCAAATTCTCCCCCGGGATGCTTTGCAGTCGTTCTGTCTGCCGCGCGATGTTCAGCTCGAACATTGGTTCACTATGCCATGGAACTTTGGCTAAGCTGTGGAACAAGTTGGATCATTTTCAGTCAACCACAGCGAGCGGCGATCGCCTCGT
The DNA here is from genome assembly GCA_035689725.1 of Pseudolabrys sp. Classification (GTDB taxonomy): domain Bacteria; phylum Pseudomonadota; class Alphaproteobacteria; order Rhizobiales; family Xanthobacteraceae; genus Pseudolabrys. Next base: position 8,280 of record DASSLE010000012.1, on the reverse strand, counting down.
TGATGTGCTCCAAGTCGGCGTCGAGATGGCCGAGATCGCGTTCGCGTTCGGCGCCACTTTTACATAGTGCAGTGACCGCGCGCGCCTTTACACTTCGAGGAAATAAAGCCGGGTGGCGGTACAAATTTCCGGTCCGGCTGAAGCGCCGAGGCTTTTGATCCGAGCCTGCATGGCCGCGACGCCGGCAGAGGCGTCCGTGAGAGTGCGATCACAGCCCGGAGGTTGCACCGGATCCTGACGCGCGGGTGGTGCCGCCAGCAGCGCCAGCGCGAAGGTGTCAGGCACGATCAGGCCGACAAAGGCGACAAATGCGAGAATAAAGCGCTTGAGCACAGCCTTGTCCCTCCCAACGTTACCTCCGTTGGTCGGCAGAACTGGCTAAAAGGTTCAAGGTAATGTGAAACTAGAAAGCGATGCGCGCACAAGCTCGAACAGGACTGGATCCAGTAGCACAGCGGGCTCAGTGCGCGGGCTTTGCCGCGCTCGACCGTGCGCGCCGAGCTACGTCGAATTGCCAACTTGCCTGGCTAAGCAGGCCAAAGAGCTGCCCCGGCGCTGAGCGTCAGGACTTCTTGCCGGGCGGGTTGCTGTAGGGGCTGCTGGACGAACCCTGCATCTGCGCCAGCTTGTAGGCGGAGAGTTGCTTGGGTTTGTCTTTGTCGGCTTTCGGCTTTTTCTTTTCCTTGGCGGCTCGCATCTGACCTTTTGCCATCACGTCCTCCTAAAGGTCTGGAGATGCCGAATGCTAACCGCCGCACCGGCTGGCGCAAGGGGATGGCGGCAAGGCTCAGGATAACCTCTAGGTCTTTGGCGCCGGTGTGCCTGCCGCCTTTATTTTCTCATCGATGCATTTGTTCACGAGGTCGGCGCGCTTGTCGAGATCTTCGCGGGTGTTGCCTTTTTCGGTCCTCATCCAGCATTCCCGGGCGGCGCGCGAACGCGTCATAGGTTTAGTGTCCCGGACAGGCTCAGATGGCTTGGCCGCTTGGGTCCTGGGCATTTCCGTCTTGGGCGCGGTGGCAATTTCCGCCTTGGGCGCATCTGCCGCCGTCGGGCCGGTGCCGGCCGTTTCGCAGGCGGCAAGTGCCAGCGCGCAGGCGGCAAGCAGCGCGAAACGTACTGCGGAGAAGAACTTGCGGGTATTGAAATTTATACAGTGCATTCCGGACTTTCGATTTTCGGATCGATTGCTGCCAGCCGGTCGGCGTGGCGGCCCGGCTATCTGCCTGAAATGACGCGTATACGCAACGTCGGCACAACTCGCTTTCACAATCACGTGCACCAAAGCAGACGCGGAACCAATTCTGGAGGCCACAATGCGTATATTTTGGGCGGCGCCAGCAGCGGCCGCCGTGTTTGTCTGCGGCGCTGCGGGCAGACGCACCGGTACGTACAATCGCCCGTGAACGGGGATGATGCGGTTGGCGTCGGCATTATTTGCAATACGTCGTAGCAGGCAGAGCAATTCGTCAGGCTGCGCAGCACAGGCGCAGAACCCGAGCGGGCGATCCACGCGGTCAACGCGAGCCGCGTCCGTGCGATTTTCGAAGAAGCGTCTGCCGCGCGCCTATGCCGGATCGAATCCGCAACCCGCGGCCAGAAACCAAGGTAAGTGACAATAGCGGCATTCGCGCGGCGTTTGTTACCGCTGCTTACCTTTCCACCCACCCCGCATGCCCGGTCGGCCCAGCTTGCTGCGCGGACTACCGGCGCGTGTCGGCTTCACCTCATGAGAGAGCGCGACACCCATCTCATCGAGCTCCGGCTTGTGCGGACGTGAGCGTGGCTGCAATCCCTTGGTCTGCGCCACCATCACGTCGCGAGCGGTCGGATTGTCCAGCACAGCCAGCTCGGTGGCGCGCAGGCGCTTGATCTCGTCGCGCAGGCGCGCGGCCTGCTCGAAATCGAGATCGGCGGCGGCCTCGCGCATGCGCGTCTCGAGATCCGCGATCACGGCTTCCAGATTGTGGCCGATGGTCGCGGCCTCGGCGAACTCGCCTTCGCCGGCGCCGGTCGAAATCAGCACGTGGTCGCGTTCGTACACGCTCTCGAGAATGTCGTGGATCGAGCGCTTGATACTCTCCGGCGTGATACCATTCGCGGTGTTGTAGGCTTCCTGCTTCTCGCGCCGCCGGTTGGTCTCCTCGATTGCGCGCTGCATCGAGCCGGTGACGGCGTCCGCATAAAGCACCACTTTGCCGTCGACGTTACGCGCGGCGCGGCCGATGGTCTGGATCAGGCTGGTCTCGCTCCGAAGAAATCCCTCTTTATCCGCGTCGAGAATTGCGACCAGCGCGCATTCCGGAATGTCGAGGCCCTCGCGCAGCAGATTGATGCCGACCAGCGCGTCGAAGGCGCCGAGCCGAAGGTCGCGGATGATCTCGATGCGTTCCAGCGTGTCGATGTCCGAGTGCATGTAGCGCACGCGAATGCCCTGCTCGTGCAGGTATTCGGTGAGGTCCTCGGCCATGCGTTTGGTCAGCACGGTGATGAGCGAGCGGAAGCCTTTTTGCGCGACCTGCCGCACTTCGCCGACGAGATCGTCCACTTGCGTGCGCGCTGGCCGCACCTCTACCGGCGGGTCGATCAGGCCGGTCGGGCGGATCACCTGCTCGACGAAGACGCCGCGCGCTTCCTCCATTTCCCAGGGGCCCGGCGTCGCGGACACTGCCATCGTCTGCGGCCGCATGGCATCCCATTCCTCGAAGCGCAGCGGCCGGTTGTCCATGCAGGAGGGCAGCCGGAATCCATATTCGGCCAGCGTCGCCTTGCGGCGGAAGTCGCCACGGAACATGCCGCCGAGCTGCGGGATGGTGACGTGGCTTTCGTCGGCGAATACCAGCGCGTTGTCGGGCACATATTCGAACAGCGTCGGCGGCGGCTCGCCCGGCTTGCGGCCGGTGAGATAGCGCGAATAGTTCTCGATGCCTGCGCAGGAGCCGGTGGCTTCCATCATTTCGAGGTCGAAGATCGTGCGCTGCTCGAGGCGTTGCGCTTCCAGCAGGCGGCCGGCGGCGTTGAGCTGGTCGAGGCGCTGGCGTAGCTCGTGTTTGATGCCGGTGATGGCCTGAATGAGCGTCGGGCGTGGCGTCACATAGTGCGAATTGGCGTAGATCTTCACGAAATCGAGCTCGTCGGTCTTCTGGCCGGTGAGCGGATCCATTTCCTCGATCTTTTCGATCTCGTCGCCGAACAGATGGATGCGCCAGGCGCGGTCTTCATAGTGCGCCGGGAAAATATCGACCGTGTCGCCGCGTACGCGGAACGATCCGCGGAAGAAATCTCCACCCGAGCGTTTGTATTGTAACGCTACCAGGTCGGCGAGCAGTCGCCGCTGGTCGATCTTGCCGCCCTGTTTCAGGGTGAACGTCATCGCCGAATATGTTTCGACCGAACCGATGCCGTAAATGCACGACACCGAGGCGACGATGACGACGTCGTCGCGTTCGAGCAGCGCGCGCGTGGCCGAATGGCGCATGCGGTCGATCTGCTCGTTGATGGAGGATTCCTTCTCGATATAGGTGTCGGTGCGCGGGACGTAAGCTTCCGGCTGGTAGTAGTCGTAGTACGAAACGAAATACTCGACTGCGTTGTCGGGGAAGAACGACTTGAATTCGCCGTAGAGCTGCGCCGCCAAAGTCTTGTTGGGCGCGAGGATGAGGGCAGGGCGCTGCGTGGCCTCGATCACCTTGGCCATCGTAAAAGTTTTTCCGGAACCGGTGACGCCGAGCAGCACCTGCGTGCGGTCATGGCGCTTGACGCCCTCGACCAGCTCCTTGATCGCCTGCGGCTGGTCGCCCTTTGGCTCGTAGTCGGAGGCAATGGTGAACCGCTTGCCGCCCTCGGATTTCTCGGGCCGCGGCGGCCGGTGTGGTGTCCACGGCACCGTGGAAAATTCCCGCCGGCCTTCGCGCAGCAGCCGTTCGAGCGATTGCTGGCTCGCTATGCCGGCGAAGCCGCCCGGCTGCGTCGGCAGATCGGCGCGAGGGAGGCGGTATTTTGTTTCATCGGTGAGCCCGAGGTCCTCGGCGAGCCTGGGATCGAGGCCGGTTACCGGCGGCGCGATAAACGCGCGCTGCGACGCGTCGCCGAAACCTTCGCGCGCAGATTTGCGCGCCCTATGTTCAGCGGTAATTTCGTTACGACGATCTTTTGAATTTGTTAGCGGCGATCTAATTCCAGTCTGAGATCCTAACCCAGCCTTGCCCTCATTTATCGCTGGATTAAGCAAATTAGCCAGTTCAGGCGAAATTAGAGGCAAGGGCTCACGTGCCGCCTTTGACCGCGTTGGTTGCGCCGGGTCCTTTGCTTTTTTCGTCTTTTTGGGGTGCTTCGTCATCAGAAAAATATGGGTCGGATGGTGTCCGAAGGAAAGGGGCCGCGAAAAGATGGTCTGTGCATTAAAAGCCGTCCTTTTACCCGGACGAACACTGGCATCCCCATAGCGTCGTAAGATTTTATTGAATTGAACTCCATAGACGTTAAAAGCCGCGCATCACCTCGATGACGTGTTCGACATGCGGCGGCGCTGTGAAGCAATGGCCGACCAGCTTGCGCCACTCGTGAAAATCGGGGGACTCACGGAAATCCTTGGTGTGGTTTTCCAGCGTTTCCCACTGCACGAACAGCCGATAGCGTTGCGGCATCTCGTGCGAACGCTGCAAGGTCATGAATTTGCAGCCCTTCGCACGCTTGAAAATCGACGCGGCCTTTTTCACGCCGACTTCGAATTCGGCTTCCATGCCGGGCTTTACGTCGATTTGTGCAATCTCGAGGATCATGAGGTTTGTCCGTATGAAAATAAGCGAGGCTGGAGCACCATTATGATGTGCGCGTGCGGCTGTGGAAAGAGTGCCGTGTCCCGGGCGCAGCGCAGCACGAAGTGATGCGCTGCAGATCCGGGATCGTTCCAGATCTGAATATTGCAAGACCCCGGATCGGCGGCACACCACTTCGCTAACGCTCGCGTTGCGCTGCCTCCGGGGAACGCGTGCCGCACTAAAACGCCCGCATACCCCGCAAGGCCCAGTAGAATGCTGATCGCGGATTACGCCCGCGCGTACTTTCCGCGGCCGAAAAATCGGTCCTTCTGGTCGTCACTGGCCTTGTCGCGCACCGACTTGAGCGTACCGGTCTGGGCGAGAGCGCGCTTGACGGCGTCACGCGCGGCAATCTTGTCAGCCCACTTCTTGATCGTCGGATATTTACCGGTGTCAATCGCGAGCAGCTCGAAATTGCGCAGCCACGGCCATGCCGCGATGTCGGCGATCGTGTAGTCGTCGCCGGCAACATAAGGACGGGCCGATAGCCGTTGCTCGTAGAGATCGAACAACTTGAGGACCTGCGTGCGGTAGCGGCTGGCGCTGTAGTCGTTACCGGGACCGGCGAACTTGCTGAAATGCACGTGCTGGCCGCTCATCGGCCCGACATTGGCGACCTGCACGATCAGCCATTGCAGCGTGTCGTAGCGCGCGACGGGCTCATGCGGGATAAACTTGCCAGTCTTCTCGGCGAGATAAATCAGGATCGCGCCCGACTCGATCACCGTGTAGGGCTTCCCGCCCGGTCCGTCCCTATCGACGATCGCCGGCACCTTCAGCAGAGGATTGATTTTTGCAAAGTCCGGCGCGAACTGGTCGCCTGCCCACACGTCGACCGGCTTGATGTTGTAAGGCAGCCCGCACTCCTCGAGCATGATGAAAATCTTCTGCACGTTCGGGCTGGTCAGCGCGTAAAAGTCGATCATGAGGATTGTCTCGCCTGGAAGGACCGCGGACTGCGGCGGCTCTCTATAGACGAGGATCGGCCTTTTCGGCCAGAGCGCCTGCCGCCTTTCGCAGGCAGGCCGGGCACAGACAGTCCTCAATCCAGGCTTTGGTCATCGAGAGTTGATAGGGCTCGGCCGCACACCAGCAATCGGCACCAAGCCCGCATTCGAACGACGCGCTGCAGCGGGCGCAGGACAGCATGCGCGGGGATGTCGCAGTTGGGGCGGCCATTTGGGAAGCCTGCGCGCGATCGGCTGCAAACGCAAGATCGTCATATGAAGCAGACGACTTGCGATCGGCGACTGGCCGCTGATCGGCTCCAACGCAGTGACGCCCGCATTGATGGCGCTGATCCTGCCGACGAAGTTGCGCTACGGCTGAGCGCATCTACTGCGAGTCGCCGCCGCCGATATGGCCGCCGATCTTCCAGCCGCTGGCGTCCTTGACGTAACAGATCTGGTCGTCGCGCGACCTACCCACAACTCCAGAGATTCCCCATGCCTGGTTTGTCCCCATACCTCACGCCGATTGTCTTGTTGATCGGTTCCAATATCTTCATGACCACAGCCTGGTATTGGCACACGTGCGTTACAAGGAAGTTTCGCTTTTTTATGTGATCCTGATCAGCTGGGGCCTCGCATTCGTCGAGTATTGCCTGGCGGTGCCGGCCAATCGCTACGGCAGCGCTGTCTATAACCCCGCCCAATTGAACACGATGCGGGAGGTGATCACCTTTGTGGTGTTCGCCGGCTTCTCTTTTGTTTATTTGCGCGAGCCAATAACGCTCAGCTAGGGCTTTGCGCTAGTCGCAGCCGGTGCCTTCTTCTTGTTTCACAAGTGGTAAAGTGCGCCCGATTGAGTCAGAGTGCGCAGCAATAAGTGAACTACTTAGCCGGCGCCACCCGCAGAATTCGCCCCGACGCATTGTCGGTGAGCAGATAGAGTGCGCCATCGGGCCCCTGCCGCACATCGCGGATGCGTTCGTGTAGATTTTGCAGCAGGCGCTCCTCTGTCACCGCTTTGTTACCCTTGAGCTCAAGCCGCGACAGCAGCTGGAATTTCAGCGCGCCATTGAACAGGCTGTCTTTCCAGGCAGGGAATAGCTCACCTGTGTAGAACGTCATGCCGGATGGCGCGATCGACGGCGTCCAGTGCCAGAGCGGATCATCGACGCCTTGCATTTTTGCCTTTCCGGTTCCGACCGGAGTGCCATCGTAGTTCACGCCGTAGCTTACGAGCGGCCAACCGTAATTGTGGCCCTTCTCAATGATATTAATTTCGTCGCCGCCCATGGCTCCGTGCTCCTGCTCCCAGAGTTTTCCATCGGCGGGATTTATGGCGAGGCCCTGTGGATTACGGTGGCCATAGGACCAGATTTCGGGCCGCGCGCCCGGCTTATTGACGAATGGGTTGTCAGGCGGTGAGGCGCCATCGGGCGTGATCCGTATGATCTTGCCGAGATCGTTGTCGAACGTCTGCGCCATGTCGCGGTCGGTGAAGTGTTCGCCATTAGTGACGAACAAATTGCCGTCGCTCGCCTGCACGATGCGACTGCCGAAGTGATTTCCGCGCGAGGCCGGACCATGCTGGCGGTAGATGACTTTCACATCAGCGAGCCGCGGCATCTCGCTGTCATCCAGCCGGGCACGCGCAAGCGCGGTGCGCCCGCCGCCGTTGAATGGCTCCGCATACGAAAAATAAATTGTGCGGTTCTGCGCGAAATCGCGATCGAGGATTAAGTCGAGCAAGCCGCCCTGGCTGACGGCGAACACTTTTGGCACGTTCCCGAGCGGCGGGGCCAGCTGGCCGTTACGCCCAACGATGCGGATGCGGCCGGGCCGTTCGGTCACCAGCATGCGGCCATCAGGCAAAAATGCGAGCGACCAGGGATGCACCAGACCGTTCGCGACGGTTTGAACCGTAAGGTCGCCGACAGAGCTGGGGAATGTCGGATCGGCCGCGTGCACCAATCCGCCGCCAGCCAGCAAAGCGCTCAGCACCAGGACAATTCGCATGCCGGCTCCTTCAATGCCGCGTCAACTGTGCGACATCGCGAGGAGTTCCGATAGGCCAGTCTAGCCGTGAGTCTTTTTGTGGTGATGGTGCGGGAGCGACATGATGGTGAGCCCACCCATGCCGACAAACAATAGACCAAGCACAAGGGCGATGGCGAACACACCGCCTTCGTTGTCGATGATGTTGCCAGCGACGTCCGCGCGCGCGATTCCGACCGAAACCACAGTTGCGACGACGAGTGTGGACATAGCCAAGGCGAGGCTGGTGACTAGTTCGGCGAAGGCCACGGTGCGGTGCTCGCTGCCAAGCGCGCGGTTGGCCGGGGGCGTAAAGCCAGAAGATTTAATGGGCTTGCGCATGACGAACCTGGAAATTGGTCGCGTATTTAATGTCGGCTATATAACGCCTGAAGCCGGCAACGGTTCGGCCCGATTGGGGCAGAGACGGTGACGAAGCGAGGCGTTTTCGTGGCGGGGAATAAAAAGCCGTTGAATTC
>DASSLE010000011.1:0-2058 GCA_035689725.1 Pseudolabrys sp. | reverse complement strand
GGAATTAAGGTATCACCGTCCCCGGCTCGAATTGGGAAGACGCTGGTAGAAGCATTGAAGTTCTGATTCAGAGCTTAGGTCTTTCGTAGACTTACAGACGTCATAAATAGCGTTAAAAGAGCAAAGCTGGCCGCGCGCTGGCGCAAGAAACGCGTGGATTTTCAGGCCACGCAAGGATTTAGACCATCATGTCCCGTCAGGACGCCAACGCCATCTTCGCCCATACCTCCTTCCTCTATGGCGGCAACGCCGCCTACATCGAAGATCTTTACGCCAGATACGAGGCCAACCCCGCGGCGGTTGACGCCGAATGGCGTGCCTTTTTTCAAAGCTTGAAGGACGAGAAATCGGACGTTGTCAAAAATGCGCGCGGCGCCTCCTGGGAGATGCCGAACTGGCCGGTTCGCCCAAACGGCGATCTGGTGGCGGCCCTCGACGGCGAATGGGCGGAGGCTGAAAAGAAGATCGGCGAGAAGATTTCTGCGACCGCGCAGGCCAAGGGCGTCGCGCTTTCCTCCGCCGACGTGATGCAGGCGACGCGCGACTCCATTCACGCGCTGATGCTGATCCGCGCCTACCGCATCCGCGGCCACTTCCACGCAAAGCTCGATCCACTCGCGCTTGAGCCGGAGAAAAACGAGGAGGAGCTCGACCCACGCTCGTATGGCTTCACGGAAGCCGATCTCGATCGCAAGATTTTCCTCGACAAGGTGCTCGGCCTCGAATTCGCGTCGATGCGCGAGATCGTCGCCATCCTGCGTCGCACTTACTGCCAAACGCTCGGCGTTGAGTTCATGCATATCTCCAATGCCGCGCAGAAAAGCTGGATTCAGGAGCGCATCGAAGGCCGTGACAAGGAGATCACCTTCACGCGGGAAGGCAAGCGCGCGATCCTCAACAAGCTGGTGGAAGCGGAAGGTTTCGAGAAATTCCTGGACGTCAAATACACCGGCACCAAGCGCTTTGGCCTCGACGGCGCCGAGGCGCTGATTCCAGCGCTTGAGCAGATCATCAAGCGCGGCGGCAACCTCGGCGTTAAGGAAATCTGCATCGGCATGCCGCATCGCGGGCGTCTCAATGTCTTGACGCAAGTGATGGGCAAATCGCACCGCGCACTATTCCACGAATTCAAGGGTGGCTCGGCGACACCGGACGAAATCGAAGGCTCCGGTGACGTCAAGTATCACCTTGGGGCTTCCTCAGATCGCGAGTTCGACAACCACAAGGTGCATTTATCGCTCACGGCGAATCCGTCGCATCTGGAAATTGTCGATCCGGTGACGCTCGGCAAGGTGCGCGCCAAGCAGGATCAGCACCACGCGACACCTAACGAACGCACCATGGTGATGCCGCTGCTTATTCATGGCGACGCCGCCTTCGCCGGCCAGGGCGTGGTGGCGGAATGTTTCGGACTATCCGACCTGAAGGGCTACCGCACTGGCGGCAGCATTCATTTCATTGTCAACAATCAGATCGGCTTCACCACATATCCGCGCTACTCGCGATCGTCGCCCTATCCGTCCGACGTCGCCAAGATGATCGAGGCGTTGATCTTCCACGTGAACGGCGACGATCCGGAGGCTGTGGTGTTCGCCGCAAAAGTGGCGACCGAGTACCGGCAGAAGTTCCAGCGGCCGGTGGTCATCGACATGTTCTGCTACCGGCGTTTCGGTCACAACGAAGGCGACGAGCCGTCATTCACCCAGCCGCTGATGTACAAGAAAATCCGCGCGCACCCGACCACGCTGGCAATCTACGGCAAGAAGCTCGTCGGCGAAGGCGTCGTTACCGAAGGTGAAGTCGAAAAGATGAAGGCGGACTGGCGCACGCGCCTGGACGCCGAATTCGAGGCGGGCGGTGGCTACAAGCCGAACAAGGCCGACTGGCTCGATGGTCGCTGGTCGGGTCTAAAAGCTGCGCGCGACGCAGATGATCCCCGCCGGGGCAATACCGGCGTTGACGCCGCGGTGCTGCGCGAGATCGGCAAGAAAATCACGGTAGTTCCGCAAGGCTTCGCCGTCCACAAGACCATCCAGCGCTTCCTCGACAACCGTGCCA
>DASSLE010000010.1:0-8098 GCA_035689725.1 Pseudolabrys sp. | reverse complement strand
CGTCAAGGTCAATCTCGGCAGCGAGATCAAACCGGTGCTCGATCCAATCGTCAGCAACCAGATCACGGCGCTGCAATCGCGGCTGCGTAACGATCCGACGATCGAGCGCAGCGCGCGCGAGCAATGGGCCAGGATGTGCCGTTCGATCCCGCTTGGCGGCGGCAATACCGGGCTGCCGCCGCTATGGCTGGAGATGCGCCCCGTCCGCGCTGCCGCCGCGCAGCCGCAGGTCGATGCCCGCAATGTCACGATCACCATTGGCTTGCAGGCAGAAACGCGCATCTTGCCGAACGAGACCAAACCAAATTGTCCGTTCCCGGCGCAGCTCGATCTGGTGCCGCCGATGCAGGATGGCGTGCTCGCAGTCGGCGTGCCGATCGACATGCCATTCACTGAGCTCAACAGACTGATCGAGCCGCAACTGATGGGCCATCATTTTCCCGAAGACGGCAGCGGGCCGGACGATGTCGAGGTGTTGCGCGCGAGCCTGGCGGCAGCGGGCGACAGACTGTTGATCTCGCTGCGTGTGAAGGCACGCGAAAAGAAAAGCTGGTTCGGGTTCGGCACGGAAGCGACCGTGCATATCTGGGGCAAGCCTGCGCTCGACCAGCAAAACCAGATCCTGCGGTTGACCGAGATTTCGCTCGCCGTCGAGTCCGAGGCCGCATTCGGGTTGCTTGGCACCGCCGCGCGCGCGGCCATGCCCTATTTGCAAAAAGCGCTCGCCGACAAGGCTGTGATCGATCTTAAGCCATTTGCCAATGACGCCAGGGCCAAGATTGCCGCTGCGCTCACCGAATTTCAACAGGTCGGCAACGGCGCGCGGGTCGACGCCACTGTGAATGGCGTACGCCTCAGCGGCATCGAGTTCGATACGCGAACTTTGCGCGTGATTGCAGAAGCGAACGGCACGGTGAAGGTTGCGGTGACGCAATTGCCGCGGACGTGAGGCGCGGCTTTGCGGCTCGGCAATGCCTTTCAGGCCGTTTGCGAAGCCCCGAGAGGCGCTTCCAAAATTTTGGTCGCGCCCAGCACAAAGCCGGCAATGACCGCGGAAGAGAGTTCAATTCCACAACGGCGGGAACCCACATTGACACCCCTGCCCCCGCGCATACATTAAACATCGTTCCGAGGGGTGCCCGGTGGGCTGAGAAAAACCCTTTGAACCTGATCCGGGTCATGCCGGCGAAGGGACAGGACAATCGATGCATCAATCGCTGACAATCGCGAGGCTGGTCGGGCCGGTGCTTTCCGCGATCGGCATCGGCATGTTGGCGAACCAGGTGACCTACCGGGAGATGGCAGCACAGTTCCTCGGCGGACTTCCATTCAGCTTTTTCGGAGTCCTGATGCTGGTCGCCGGCCTCGCCATCCTCAACGCGCACCCGGCCTGGACGCGCGACTGGCGCAGCACGGTCACCGCAATCGGCTCTGGTTCCTCACTGGTGTCGGCACGTTCCGCATCATCGCGCCTCAGTTTGCCAACTTCATCACCGGCACGATTATTGCCAACGCCGGCTTTTTCATCGGCCTTGGCATCGTCCTGCTCGCGCTCGGCGGCTTTATCACCCTCAAGGGTTATGCAGCGTGAATGCAGCCATTCAAACTGGGGGACATAACCATGGAACGGTCGCATTTTCTTGCCAAGTTGATTGGCCCTGTATTCATCGCGGGCGGTCTCGGCATGTTGTTCAACACCACCGTCTACCGCGCGATGTTCGAGCGCGCGCTGCACGACCACATGCTTATCTATCTGTCCGGCGTTCTCGCGCTCGTGGCCGGGCTCGCGGTCGTCATCATGCACAATGACTGGAAGTGGCACTGGCCGCTGATCATCACCGTGCTCGGCTGGCTCGCGCTGATCGGCGGCATCGTGCGCATGATCGCGCCGCAGGTGATCGAGTCGTTCGGCCTATCGGTACTCAGCTATTCGAACTTTTTCACCATCGACGGCGGGATCGCCGTGCTGCTGGGCGTGTTGCTCTGCTATTTCGGCTATCTCGATCCGCAACAACTACTCTCGGAGCGTGCGCCCGCGCGGCGCCGGTCGCGTCTACGGAGGAGAAGGTAAATGAACATCCACGATCCCAACGTCACCCTCCCGAAGGTCACCACCGGGGCGCTGCCCGCTTCGCGCAAGGTCTACTCGCAGCCCGAAGCCGCGCCCGATTTGCGCGTGCCGATCCGTGAGATTTCGCTAGATACTTCGTCGGGCGAGCCGGCGCTTCCCGTTTACGACACCACCGGCGCCTACACCGATCCGAACGTGACCATCGACGTGGAAAAAGGCCTATCGCGCACGCGCATCGAATGGCTGAAACAGCGCGGTGGCGTCGAACAATATGAAGGCCGGCCGATCCAGCCGGTCGACAACGGCAATGTGACAGGCAAGCACCTGGCCCGCAATTTCCCAAATACGCCGAAGCCGTGGCGCGCATTAGATGGCAAGCCGGTCACGCAATATGAATTCGCCAAGGCCGGCGTCATCACCAAGGAGATGATCTACGTCGCCGAGCGCGAAAATCTCGGCCGCAAGAAACAGCTGGAACGCGCTGAAGCTGCGCTCGCAGACGGCGAGCGGTTCGGCGGCGCGGTGCCCGCCTTCATCACGCCGGAATTCGTACGCAGCGAGATCGCGCGCGGCCGCGCCATTATCCCGTCCAACATCAACCACGCCGAACTCGAGCCGATGATCATCGGCCGCAATTTTCTGGTGAAGATCAACGCCAATATCGGCAACTCCGCCGTTACCTCGTCGGTCGAGGAAGAAGTCGAGAAGATGGTGTGGGCGATCCGTTGGGGCGCCGACACGGTGATGGACCTCTCCACCGGCCGCAACATCCACAACACGCGCGAATGGATCCTGCGCAATTCGCCGGTGCCGATCGGCACCGTGCCGATCTACCAGGCGCTGGAGAAGGTGAACGGCGATCCCGTCAAGCTCGACTGGGAATGCTACAAAGACACGCTGATCGAGCAGTGCGAACAGGGCGTCGATTATTTCACCATCCACGCCGGCGTGAGGCTGGCTTACGTGCCGCTCACCGCCGATCGCGTCACCGGCATCGTCTCGCGCGGCGGCTCGATCATGGCGAAGTGGTGCCTGTCGCGGCACAAGGAGAGCTTCCTCTACGAGCGCTTCGACGAGATCTGCGACATCATGCGCAAATATGACGTATCGTTCTCGCTCGGCGACGGCCTGCGTCCCGGCTCGATCGCCGACGCCAACGACCGCGCGCAATTCGCCGAACTGGAGACGCTGGGCGAGCTGACGCAGATCGCGTGGAAGAAAGGCTGCCAGGTGATGATCGAAGGCCCCGGCCACGTGCCGATGCACAAGATCAAGATCAACATGGACAAGCAGCTCAAGGAATGCGGTGAGGCGCCGTTCTATACGCTTGGGCCGCTCACCACTGACATCGCGCCCGGCTACGACCACATCACCAGCGGCATCGGCGCTGCTATGATCGGCTGGTTTGGCTGTGCCATGCTCTGTTACGTGACGCCGAAAGAGCACCTCGGCCTGCCCGACCGCGACGACGTCAAGGAAGGCGTCATCACCTACAAGATCGCCGCGCATGCGGCCGACCTCGCCAAGGGCCATCCGGCGGCGCAACAGCGCGACGACGCGCTGTCACGCGCGCGTTTCGATTTCCGCTGGCAGGACCAGTTCAATCTCGGGCTCGATCCCGACACCGCGCGCGAATACCACGACGAGACGCTGCCAAAGGAAGCGCACAAGGTGGCGCATTTCTGCTCCATGTGCGGGCCGAAGTTCTGCTCGATGAAGATCACGCAGGACGTGCGCGACTATGCCGTCACTTTGAATGACAAGGAGGCCGGGATGGCCGAGATGTCGGAGAAATTCAAGGCGCTGGGCGAGCAGGTGTATGTGGATGCGGAGAAGGTGAAGGAGAGCAATAAGGCGTTGTAGAGCGCCAACTTCCTGACGTGATCCGCGAAAAGCCGGGCAAACACTTGTGCCCACATCCTTCTCGCGCAATCGTCTCTATTGAGCTGATGCGCCGCTTCTTCCAGCCGTATGTAGAAAGCCCTAACATTCTCAATTTCGAATTGCCATAAATTCACACCCAAGCACACAAGCTCATCATGACACGACGCGTAGCAGTGATTGGCGCCGGCACCATCGGCGCAAGCTGGGCGGCTTACTTCCTCGCGCGCGGGTTCGAGGTCGGTGCCTACGATCCGGCGCCGAACGGCGAAGCCTTCGCCCGCCGCTTTATCGACAATGCCTGGCCGGCGCTGGAAGCACTCAAGGCCGTGCAGCCCGGGGCCGACCGGAAGCGCTTCGAATTTTCCAGGGACCCGGCGGCCGCCGCCAAGGGCGCGGAGTTCGTGCAGGAAAGCGGGCCCGAGCGCGAAGACGTCAAGATCGAATTGTTCTCAACGCTCGACGCGGCGCTGCCTCCGGAAACGGTGATCGCGACGAGTTCTTCAGGGCTGCTCATCAGCCGCGTGAGCGCGAAGTGCAAGCACCCGCAGCGCTGCGTGATCGGCCACCCGTTCAATCCGCCGCATCTCATTCCGCTGGTCGAGGTGGTCGGCGGCGCCAAGACTTCGCCGGAAGCAGTTTACAAGGCGATGAGGCTCTATCGCGAGATCGGCAAGCACCCGATCCACATCAGGAAGGAAGTGCGCGGCCACGTCGCCAACCGCCTGCAGGCGGCGCTGTGGCGCGAAGCCATTCATCTTGTCACCGAAGGCGTCGTTTCCGTCGCGGACGTCGACGCGGCGATCGCATACGGCCCGGGCCTGCGTTGGGCCCTGATGGGGCCGTCCTTGACATTTCACATGGCTGGCGGTGAAGGCGGCATGGCGCATTTCATGGCGCATATTGCCGGCCCAATGCAGAGCTGGATGGACGATCTCGGCGCGCCCAAGCTGACGCCGAAAACTCAGCAGGCGATCATCGACGGCGTCATAGAGGAAGCGGCCGGCCGCAGCATGGCGGACCTCCAGCGCTGGCGCGACAGGAAGCTGATCGAGATCCTAAAGGTGTCGGGAGAGCCCTGATGCCCGACGATGCGAATTTGGCGAGTTGATAACATGCATCGCTACCTCACCCTCGCCCTATTCATCGCCCTCGTGCTCGGCGGCGGGACGCTGATCGGCCTGATGACGCTGCCGGGCGAATGGTACGCCGGACTCGCCAAGCCGCCATTCAACCCGCCGAACTGGATCTTCGCGCCGGTGTGGACGCTGCTCTACATCATGGTCGCAGTCGCCGGCTGGCGCACCTGGCAACGCGGCCCGCGCAACGCGGCGATGGCAGTGTGGTTTATCCAGCTCGCGCTCAATTTCGTCTGGTCGCCGGTGTTCTTCGGCGCGCATCGCATTGGCGCCGCGCTGGTGATCGTGGCAGCGCTGCTGGCAACAATCATCGCCTTCATCGTGATCTGCTGGCCGCGTGACCGTGCCGCCGCGCTGCTGTTCGCGCCCTATGCGGCGTGGGTGGCGTTCGCCACGCTGCTCAACGGCGCGCTCTGGTATCTCAACTGAGCTAACCGACTACCGCGGGCGGAGGTCTGCGCTACTTCCCCGCCGCCCTGCGCAGCGCCGCATTGATGCGGTCCTGCCAGCCGGGCCCGCCTTCCTGAAAGAAGTCGAGCACGTCGCGGTCGATGCGCAGCGACACCATTTCCTTGGCGCCGGGCAGCGATGGTGCATTCGCCGACGGTTGCTCGACCGGTTTGGTGGTCGCCGCTTTGAAAGCTTTTTCGGCCTCGGAGCGGGAGTCGGATGTTGGGCGTCGGGCCATAATTTTTATTCTATCACGCGCCCCCAAAAAAAGCCCGTCATGCACGAACTTGCTCCGCTCGTCCCCCGCGTAAGCGGGGACCCCGCGCTGGATGCCCGCTTGCTTACGCAAACTTGAGCGGACAATTAGCTACACCCTGGCTGTGTCATGCGCGGTTTACCCCAAGAGATACACTTCGCCCCGACGCGAACGACCGCTATGCTTGCCTCGCTCCATCCAAAGGAACACCACACATGCCTTCCCTCCTGCATAACCACATCGCGGTCGTGACCGGCTCAGGCTCTGGGATCGGCCGCGCCATCGCGCTGGGCTATGCGCGCGAGGGCGCGCAGGTCGTCGTGCTCGACATCAATGGCGAGGCGGCAGCCTCGACGGCCGCGGACATCCGCAAAGCCGGCGGCAAGGCGGATCACTTCACGCTCGACGCCACCGATCGAGCCGCCTGCCGCGCCGTCGCCGCGGATGTCGCCGGAAAAGTCGGCCAGGTCTCAATCCTCGTCAACAATGCCGGCATCAACCGACGCAATGCCTTCACGTCCGATCCAGACGTCGTCATCAAGGACTGGCAGGACATCATGGCGATCAATCTCAATGGTGTGTTCAACGTGACGCACGCCTTTCTTGGCGCCCTGCGCGCCAGCAAGGGGCGCATCGTCAACATCGCGTCGATCCAGTCGTTCATGCACGTGCGCACGCCAAACTCGGTGGCCTACACCACGTCGAAGCACGGCGTGCTCGGCTTCACCCGGGCACTCGCCGCGGAGCTCGGCAAGGAGGGCGTGCGCGTCAACGCCATCGGCCCAGGTCTGATCGAGACGCCGCTCAACGCGCAAGTGCGCGCCAACAACCCTGAGCTGGTGAAGACCTTTCTTGATCACACGCCGCTCGGCCGCGCCGGCAAGCCGGAGGACATCGTGGGCCCTGCGATTTTCCTCGCCTCCGACCTTTCGTCCTATGTCACGGGCTCGATCGTCATGGCGGACGGCGGCTACCGGACGATCTGAGCGAGCGGGCGCCGCACAGACGCTTACCACACACTGCTGTCGTCCCCGCTTTCGCGTGGACGAACTGTGCGCAGCGCTCCTCAGCATGAGGCTCGAAACCTCACCGCTTGAACAGTCCCATGATCTCCGCTTTCGCTAGCGTATTGAAATGCAAATTGAAGCCGACGACCGCAGCGGAGGTGTCGACCTTCACATCGAGCCTGTCGGCCTTCACCGCGAACACCGTGAACAGATAACGGTGCGGGTGGTCGCCCTCGGGTGGACACGGGCCGCCGTAGCCGGGCGGACCGAAATCCGTTCGCGTCTGTAGCGCGCCCGCCGGCAGCTTGCCGCCCGCGCTGCCCGCGCCCGGCGCTAGCTCTGTGATGTCCGCCGGAATGTTCACCACCAGCCAGTGCCAGAAGCCCGAGCCGGTCGGCGCATCGGGATCATAACAAGTGACGGCGAAGCTCTTCGTGCCGGCAGGCGCGCCTAACCATTTCAGGTGCGGCGACGTGTTGCCACCGGCGCAACCGAAGCCGAAATCTGCGGAAAGGATGAACTCCTTGGGCAAATAATCGCCGTCCTTGAAGCTGTTGCTTGTGACTGCAAACGCCATGTACGGTCTCCCTCAGCTCTTCAACCGCGAGCGTAGTCCGGTTCGGACAAACCGCAATGGACTTCTTCTCGACCAACTTATTCGATCTTGCCATCTATCTCTGCCTGTTCGTCGCCGTGGTCATGGGGTTCATGACCGGCATGCTGCGCAGCCTGGCGACGATTTTCGGCTATGTGTTCGGGATGGGCGTGGCGGTGGCGGCGGCGCCGAAACTAACGCCTATGCTCACCACATATTTGAAGATGCCTACGCCGCAGACCTGGATCGTATTCGTCGCGCTCTTTGTCGCGGCGGGCGCCGCGATCAGCGCGCTGCTGCGGCTCGCTGTGAGCGAAATGGTTGGCCCCAATGTCAGCATTCCGGATCGCATTGCCGGTGCGCTGCTGGGAGCCTTTCGCATCGTCCTGTTGGCTGTGCTGCTGGTCCTCGTCTTCGATCGCATCGTTCCGCCGGGCCGCGAGCCCGGTTTCCTGAAGGGACCGCAATGGCGGCCGGTTCTCTCGTCCTGGGGACAATACGGCTTGCAGTCACTGCCGCCGGACGTCGAGGATTACATCGACCGCCTGAAACGTCAGCGCAGAATCTGAATCATCTGCATGCAAAAACCGGTTCCGGCCAACGTCGCCCGAAGACTACGCGCGCGTTACATGCTCGCCGGCGCGATGCTGCTGGCGCTCTGGAGCACAAGCGTGGTTGCGCTGTTTCACGGCGGTAGCG
>DASSLE010000009.1:0-6162 GCA_035689725.1 Pseudolabrys sp. | reverse complement strand
CGAAATCATGAATGTTGTTTCAAATTTCGCCATCTCATTGGCGGTTTTTGCCATGCTCAGCAGCACTTCTTTCGACACCACATCTATCTTGTTGAGGATGAGCAGCTTTGGCGCCTTAACTTCTTTGAGCCGCCCTAGAATATCTTCAGCCTCTTCGTCGAGACCTTTACGCGCATCAATGAGTACACCGACGAGATCGGCCTCGTGTGCGCCACTCCATGCCGTCGTCACCATGGCGCGATCGAGACGTCTGCGCGGCGAGAAGATGCCGGGAGTATCGACGAAAATAAGTTGTGCCCGGCCTTCGACCGCGATGCCGCGGATCAACGCGCGGGTCGTCTGCACCTTGTGGGAGATGATGCTGACTTTGGAGCCGACCAGCGCGTTAAGAAGCGTCGACTTGCCGGCATTGGGCGCGCCGATTAGGGCGATGAAGCCACAGCTTGTGTCGCTACTTTGCGTGTGGGCATCAGCCATCAAGCTTGTCCGCCGGCACGCCGACGCGTGTGAGCATGGCGGCAGCGGCGGCCTGTTCGGCAGCGCGTTTGGAGTTTCCGAGCCCTTCCGCCGGCGGCCGATCGGGCAACACAACGGCAACACGGAATTCCGGATCGTGATGGGGGCCGGTGCGCGCCAGTTCACGGTAGGCTGGCGTCGGAAGCCCACGTGCCTGCGCCCATTCCTGCAAAATGGTTTTTGGATCGCGTAGCGGACGCAGCGGCTTGAGCATCCGCTCTTTCCAAAAGCGTACGATCAACTCCTCCGCCGCCTTATAGCCACCATCGAGAAATACAGCGCCGACCAGTGCCTCGCAGACGTCCGCGAGAATAGTGGTGCGTCTCCGCCCGCCCGCATGCGATTCCGAATTGCCGAGCTTAAGCGCAGGTCCGAGGTCCATCGCACGCGCCACCTCGGCGCAGGTCTCCTTGCGTACAAGATCGGCAAGCCTCCGCGACAGTTCACCTTCGTTCGCTTTTGGAAACGCGCGGTAAAGCATATCGGAGATAACGAGGCCAAGCACATGATCGCCGAGAAATTCCAACCGTTGATAGCTGGCCGCACGATTGCCTCCCGACAGTGCGGAAATATGCGTGAGCGCGCGTTCGAGCAAGTCCTTATCGGCAAATTTGTAGCCGATCCTGCTTTCGAGCGTCGTCCTATCCTTGGCCTTGCGGCTCATTTGACGATCGTGAACAGCCTGCTCCAACGCACCGACACCGGCCAGCGCCAGAATTGCCAGGCGCGCTCGCCTTCAAACACGGAGAAGAAGATGATCTGAGCTTTGCCCACGATATTTTCGAACGGCACCATTCCCACCTGGCTGAATCGGCTGTCGGTCGAGTTGTCGCGGTTGTCGCCCATCATGAAATAGTGGTCAGGAGGCACCGTATAGACCTGGGTGTTGTCGGCAAACCCATTATCCACCAGATCGAGCGCATAGTACGCCACGCCATTTGGCAGCATTTCTTTCCAGCGCTTGACCGGCGCATCCCGCGAGCCCTCTTCCGTTTCGACGAAATCGGATGCGCGTTCGCGCTTAACCGGCGCACCGTTAATGTTGACGACGCCGTCGATGACCTGAATTTTGTCACCAGGCAAGCCAATCACCCGCTTGATGTAATCGGTCGAAGGATCTTTCGGCAGGCGGAACACCACCACGTCCCCACGTTGCGGCAGCCAATCACCTGGAATGCGGCCAGAAAACAGTGGGGGTGACAACGGCAGTGAATATTTGCTGTAACCGTAGCTGTATTTGGAGACGAACAGATAGTCGCCGACGAGCAGCGTCGCTTTCATGGAGCCGGAGGGAATATTGAACGGCTGAAACAGGAAGGTGCGGATCACCAGCGCAATGATTAGCGCGTGAATGATGACGCGTATTGTTTCAGCAATGCCGCCTTCTTTTCGTTTTGTTCCAGATGTCACACTCATCGGCCTTTCGTCCCGCCAAACGGCATGCGCTCCCCGGCGACCTTGTAGCGGCTGGCACCCCGGCAGGCAATCAACAAGACCCGAGCCACAAGACAAATTCCTAGTAGGACTGAGGTTCCTGTTTTCAACTCGAAACTCCTGCTGACGATGCGGGCACCGCGGAAATAATCACAATGGCCTGAGCGGTTGGCCCTTCGTCGGTCAGCGAAACATCGATCCTGGCTTCGAACCCGGGAGGCGTGAGCGCCTGCAGCCGCGTGAGAGCGCCACCGGTCAGCTTCATCGTAGGCCGCCCGCCCGCAAGATTGACCACACCCATGTCCCGCCAAAAGACCCCGCGCCGCAGCCCCGTACCGAGGGCTTTGGCACAAGCTTCCTTGGCAGCAAAACGCTTGGCGTAAGTCTCAAAGGTATTTGCGCGCTGTTCGGCCTTGGCGCGCTCGGTCGTCGTGAAGATGCGACCGAGGAAGCGTTCGCCATGGCGCTCGATCACATCGGCAATCCTTCGTACGTCCACGATGTCAGAGCCGAGCCCGATAATCATGGGGGTGACGCTTTCTTACGGCCACGGTCCATCGCCGCTCGCATGAATTTCACAGTCTCGGCCAATCCCTCGAACACCGCCTCACCAATCAGGAAGTGGCCGATGTTGAGCTCGACCACTTGCGGCAGCGCAGCGATCGTCTCCGCCGTCCCATAGTCGAGACCGTGGCCCGCATGAACTTCAAGGCCCACACTTGCGGCGAGCAACGCTCCGTCACTGATGAGCTGCCACTCCGCCTTGGCTTCGCTGCTTCGCCCTCCCGTTAATGCGTCACACCAGGAACCCGTGTGGATTTCAATCACGGGCGCGCCCAGTTCCGCCGCCATTTCGATCTGCTCCGGCGCTGCTCCGATAAAAAGGGAAACGCGGATACCGGCGTGTTTTAGTTCATGAACGACAGGCGCAAGTTGCGCGCGCTGCTTGACGGCATCGAGCCCACCTTCGGTGGTCCTTTCAGTGCGCTTTTCGGGCACCAGACAGACCGCGTGTGGTCTGGTCTTGAGCGCAATGCCGACCATTTCCGTCGTCGCTGCCATCTCAAAATTGAGCGGCCTGTCGATTTCCGCTTTCAGCCGAGCAATGTCGTCGTCGCGAATGTGGCGACGATCTTCGCGTAGGTGTGCGGTAATCCCATCGCAGCCGGCCGAGATCGCAAGCTTAGCAGCGCGCACCGGATCCGGATGGCGCCCACCGCGGGCATTGCGGATAGTGGCGATGTGATCGACATTAACGCCAAGGCGGAGACGATTCATGCGCTGCGCTAGCCGTTCACGCGTTCCGCTTTCGCCACCACAGATTTGGCGCGCAATTGCGCGAGGATGGCGGTGAGGTGTTTGAGGTCGTAAACCTCAAGGTCGATCACGACATTGGTAAAATCAGGCGCTCGTCGCGTCATGCGTATGTTATCAATATTGCCGTCATGCTCTGCGATGATCTGCGCGATTTGTGCGAGAGACCCCGGCTCGTTAACGGATTGCACCTCGATACGCGCAGGAAAACGCCGAGGGGCCTGCTCCTGCTCATCCCAGCGCACATCTAGCCAACGTTCGGGCTTGTCCTCGAATTCGCTGAGAGCCGGCGAGTGAATTGGATAAATAGTGATGCCCTCGCCAGGCGTGAGAATGCCCACGATGCGGTCGCCTGGTACCGCGCCTCCGTCTGGCGCGAAACGCACCGGCAGGTCGCCATTGATACCACGGATCGGAATCGCCGGCCCCACCGCATTGTCAGGTACCTTGAACTTGACCGAGGTGAGTTTCTTCAGGCCGAACCAACCGCTTTCCGATTTTGGCTTTGCGGCCATAGCGGCCGCACGCTCTTCCTTGTAGTCGGGATACATTGCGCGGGCGACGTCAGAAGCCTTCAGTTCACTTCGCCCTACCGCCGCCATCACCTCATCTATCGATGCGCGCGCGAGCCGGGGCAACGCTCCCGTGAGATTTTCGTCCGAATAGGCGATCTTGGCGCGTTGGAAGAGCCGCTCGACGATGCGACGGCCGAGCCCCGCATACTGCCTGCGCACAGCGACACGGGTTGCGCGCCGAATTGATGCGCGCGCCTTGCCGGTAACAACGATCGATTCCCAGGCAGCCGGCGGCGCCGTTTGTGCTTTCGACGTTGAAATCTCGACCTCATCGCCGTTGACCAGTTCGGAGGTAAGCGGCGCAATCTGTCCATTGATCTTACAGCCCACTGCAGTATTGCCGACATCGGTATGCACCGCATAGGCAAAGTCGATCGGCGTCGCATTGCGTGGCAGCGCGATCAGCTTGCCCTTGGGCGTGAAACAAAACACCTGATCGTGGAATAGTTCGAGTTTGGTGTGCTCGAGGAATTCTTCTGGGTTCGAACCTTCCGCCAGCAGCTCAATCGTGCGACGCAGCCAGGCATAGGCGGTCGATTCCCGCGAAAGCAGTTCGGTCGGCGAGCCAAGATTATCTTTGTAGAGAGCGTGTGCGGCGATGCCGTATTCGGCGATCTCGTGCATCGCGACGGTGCGAATCTGCAGTTCGACACGCTGCTTGCTGGGACCGATCACTGTCGTGTGGATCGAGCGATAATCGTTCCCTTTTGGCGTTGAGATGTAATCCTTGAAGCGGCCCGGTACCATCGGCCACGTGCTGTGTACAACGCCAAGCGCCTGGTAGCAGTCGCCCAACGTTTTTACGACCACACGGAATCCGAAAATATCGGACAGCTGCTCGAAGCCTACCGATTTGCGTTCCATCTTGCGCCAAATCGAATATGCGCGCTTGCGACGTCCGACGACACGCGCCTCGATTCCGCGATCGGCGAGTTTTTTGGTGAGCTGCTTTTCAATCTCCGAGATCAACAGCTTGCTGCGCTCGGTCAGCGCGTTGAGCCGCGCTGTCACCACTTCGTAAGCCTCTGGATACAATTCGCGGAATGCCAGATCGTCGAGCTCCTCGCGCATCTCATGCATGCCCATGCGGCCGGCAAGAGGCGCGTAGATTTCGAGCGTCTCTTCGGCGGCACGCCGGCGGGCTTCGGGCGGCATATACTCAAGCGTGCGCATATTGTGCAGGCGATCAGCGAGCTTGATCAGTAGCACGCGCACGTCATCGGCAATCGCCAGCAGCAGCTTGCGGAGATTTTCTGCCTGCTTGGCTTCTTTGGTAACCAGGTCGAGTTTTTTTAGCTTGGTCAGACCCTCGACCAACCTGCCAATATCGTGTCCGAAGAGGCTGTCGATCTCGGCGCGAGTGGCCTCCGTATCCTCGATGGTATCGTGCAAAAGCGCGGCGGCGACGGTGGCATCGTCGAGCTTAAGGTCGGTGAGGATGGCGGCCACCTCGATCGGATGCGAGAAATATGGATCGCCGGAAGCGCGCCGCTGCTCGCCGTGGGCCTTCATGGCGTAGACGTAAGCCCGATTGAGCAGCGCCTCGTTCGTGTTTGGATTATAACGCCGCACCCGCTCGATCAGGTCGTACTGCCGCATCATTGGCGGCTTTCGCGATTGGGACGGCTTTTCGATAGTTTGCGTTGCTGCGGCAACAGCCGGCGAGCGCGGGCCCCTGATCGGGGCCTGCCTTTGCATGCGCGGAAGGTCCGAGCGCGTACGCGCCATGTTTGATGCCTCGCAACCGCTCCTAATGATACCACTTCAAGATATCACGCGGTTTCATCGCAGCGGCAAGGCTTTGCCCGACTGGTTGATAAATAGCCGACGGCCCGGCTTTTGGCCGGGCCGTTACGTAGAATTAATGCCAAAACGCAAGGACTACTCGGCGTCCTCTTCGGGTGGCTCCTCGGGGGGCGCCAGGCCTTCGAGGCCCTTGAGCAGCTCTTCCTCGGTCATGCGGTCTGCTGTTACCTCAGTATCGTCGGAATCGACGCTGGCGCCTGCGCCCGCACCGATCAGCGGCACTTCGGGCTCGGGCTCATCGACCTCGACGTATTTCTGCAGGCTATGGATGAGGTCTTCCTTGAGATCGCCAGGCGAAACGGTGGTTTCTGCAATCTCACGCAACGCAACAACAGGATTCTTATCGTTGTCGCGCTCGACGGTAATCTGCGAACCGGATGAAATCATGCGCGCCCGGTGACTCGCCAGCAGGACGAGATCAAAGCGGTTCTCAACCTTGTCGATACAATCTTCTACGGTGACACGGGCCATAGGCTCGTCACTCCATCTGGTGGAACTTGTCCTGAATTCGCCTGCT
>DASSLE010000008.1:0-8321 GCA_035689725.1 Pseudolabrys sp. | reverse complement strand
ACGTTCGTGATCGGCAATGCGCACCGCATTTCGGGCTCGATCCTGGCGCCGGGAACCACGATATCGGCGACTATCGCCAATGAATTCACCGAAGCCGTCGGCGATCTCTACACCTCGGCGTTGATTGCGCTCGGTCTCATCCTGTTCGTCATCACCTTCATTGTGCTTGCCATCGCGCGCTTCATGTTGATGCGTCTCAACGCGAGGGTCGGAGTCTGACCATGACAGCGTTGGTCACCCCGCTGTACGCGAAACGCCGCCGCCGCAACGTCATCACGATGGGGCTGTCCTTTGCCGCGACCGCGTTCGGCCTGAGCTGGCTGGTGGTGATCCTGGGGGTGCTGCTGTGGGAAGGTTTCAGCGGTTTGTCACTCGCGGTGTTTACTGAGATGACGCCGCCGCCGGGCTCGGCCGGCGGGCTGCTCAACCCGATCATGGGCAGCCTGATCATGACGGTGATTGCGGTATTGCTCGGCACGCCGCTCGGTATCCTTGCCGGCACCTACATGGCCGAGTACGGGCGCTACGACAAATTGACTACCGTGGTGCGCTTCATCAACGACATCTTGCTTAGCGCGCCCTCGATCGTCGTCGGTCTGTTCGTCTACGAGCTCATGGTCGCCCAGATGGGCCATTTCTCGGGCTGGGCCGGCGCGATCGCGCTAGCCGTCATAGTGGTCCCGGTAGTAGTGCGCACCACAGAAGACATGCTCACGCTGGTACCCGACACGCTGCGTGAGGCAGCCGCGTCGATTGGCTTGCCGCGGTCGCTGATGATCCAGAAGGTCGCCTACCGCGCCGCGCGCGCTGGCATGGTCACCGGTGTATTGCTGGCGGTCGCGCGCATTTCCGGCGAGACTGCACCGCTCTTGTTCACCTCCCTCAACAACCAGTTCTGGAGCCTCAACCTGAATGCTCCGGTCGCCAGCCTGCCCGTCGTCATCTTCCAGTTCGCGCTCAGTCCATACAAGGACTGGCAGAGGCTGGCCTGGACCGGCGCACTCATCATCACCCTGGCGGTGCTTGCGCTGAGCATCATCGCTCGAGTCCTCGCGGCACAGAGAAAATCGTCATGAGCGTAGCAGCAACCCTCACCGTTCCGAGCGTCACCCACGCAGCGGGAGTTGCCGAAGATCTCCATGAGAAGATCTCGATCCGCGGTCTCGACTTCTACTATGGTGATAATCGTGCATTGAAGAGCATCTCGGTGCCGCTCTATCAGGGCAAGGTGACGGCCTTTATTGGCCCATCCGGTTGCGGCAAGTCGACGCTGCTGCGCGTTCTCAACCGGATGTACGATCTTTACCCCAATCAGCGCGCCACCGGCCACGTGCGGCTCGACAACGACGACGTCCTTTCGCCATCACTAGATCTCAATTTGCTGCGCGCCAAGGTCGGCATGGTGTTCCAGAAGCCGACGCCATTCCCGATGACGATTTTCGAGAATATCGCCTTTGGCATTCGCCTGTATGAGCGGCTGCCGAAAACAGAACTCGAAGACCGGGTCAGATACGCACTGGAGCGCGCCGCGCTTTGGGACGAAGTGAAGAACAAGCTTGGGTCCAGTGGGTTATCACTCTCCGGCGGGCAGCAACAGCGCCTGTGCATCGCACGCACCGTCGCAGTGCAGCCGGAGGTGATCCTTTTTGACGAGCCCTGCTCGGCGCTTGACCCGATCTCCACTGCCAAGATCGAGGAACTGATCGATGAGCTTAAGGACTACTACACGATCGCCATCGTGACCCACAACATGCAGCAGGCCGCGCGCGTGTCGGATTTCACGGCCTTCATGTATCTCGGCGAGCTGGTCGAGTTCGGTGAAACCACCCGCATCTTCACCAATCCGACTGACCGCCGAACCCAGGATTACATTACCGGCCGCTTCGGCTAGGGAAGACGACGATGACCGATCACACGATGAAGGCTTTCGATACCGACCTGCAGGATCTCGCGCGCATGGTCGCCGAAATGGGTGGCCTCGCCGAGAAACAGGTCGCAGACTCCGTCGACGCACTGGCAAAGCGCGACACGACTCTGGCGCAGCGGGTTACTGCGGGCGATGCCAATATAGACGCCTTGCAGCGCGAGATCGAGGAAAGGGCCGTACTCACCATTGCTCGGCGCCAACCGATGGCCGTCGATCTGCGTGAAGTGGTCGGTGCGTTGCGCCTTGCCAATGATCTCGAGCGCATCGGCGATCTCGCCAAGAACATCGCCAAGCGTGTGATGGCGCTCAACGGTGAATTTCCTCCGCCGAAACTCATCCGAGGCGTCGAACACATGACCGATCTCGTCCTCCAGCAGATGAAGCTGGTGTTGGATTCCTATGGCCGCCGCGACGTCAGCAAGGCGATGATGGTATGGCGGGGCGATGAGGAGATCGACGCGGTTTGCACCTCGGTGTTCCGCGAGCTGCTCACCTATATGATGGAAGATCCGCGCAATATCACTTTTTGCATCCATCTGATGTTCTGTGCCAAGAACATCGAGCGCATGGGCGACCACGCCACTAACATCGCGGAAACGGTCCATTACATCATTGAAGGGCGTCCGATCGCCGATCAGCGGCCGAAAGGCGATACCACGACCATCGCCGCGCTACGCACGGCCGGCGACAGGTAATGGAACTTCGCATGAACGCGCGCATTCTGATTGTCGAAGACGAAGAGCCGCTAACTATGCTGCTCCGCTACAACCTTGAGGCGGAAGGCTATGAGGTCGAGACCTCGGCTCGCGGCGATGAGGCCGATACGCGTCTGAAAGAAACTACGCCCGACCTGGTGGTGCTCGACTGGATGTTGCCAGGTCTTTCCGGCATCGAATTGTGCCGCCGCCTGCGCGCGCGCCCGGAGACGCGGCAATTGCCGATCATCATGCTCACGGCGCGCGGCGAGGAGAGTGAGAAGGTGCGCGGGCTTGCCACCGGGGCAGACGACTACATCGTCAAGCCATTCTCGGTGCCGGAACTGCTGGCGCGTGTGCGGGCATTGCTGCGCCGCGCCAACCCGGAGCGGGTCGCCACCGTGCTCAGCATTGGCGATATCGAGCTGGATCGCGAAAAGAAAAGAGTGTCACGCAATGGACGTCCAATTGATCTCGGGCCGACGGAATACCGATTGCTGGAATTCCTGATGGAGCGGCCGGGCCGGGTCTTTTCCCGCGAGCAACTGCTCGATAGCGTCTGGGGTTCGGACATCTATATTGACGAACGCACGGTCGACGTTCATGTCGGGCGCTTGCGCAAGGCGATCAATCGCGGGCACATGACCGACCCGATCCGCACGGTCCGCGGCACCGGTTACGCGCTCGACGACCGCTTCGGCCGGATGAACTGACGGCCTAAGACGCCAGGTCGCGTTACTCTGAGAAATTTCGGACAAACAAAATGGCCGGGACGAGCCCGGCCATGAAAAAGAAGGCGATGTTGGCCGCTGTTAGTTCCTGAATGGCCGCTTGTCGCGCCGACGGTCGCTAGCCGGCTGATACGCGACGCGGCGGTGGTAGGAGCAGTAGGGCAGATCGTCCACTGTGTCGCCGCCGCAGAAGAAAAAGTCCGTGCTGCCTGGATCGCCGACCGGCCAACGGCAGGTCTTTTCGTTCAGCTGGAGCAACGTCTTGCGCTGCTCGACCGGAATTTCGATCAACTCCGGCTCGGGTTCGACGTCATAGTCATAGGCGAGGGCGGTATTGCCGCGCATCGATGTGCGGGGCACTCGCATCATGTGGCCGGAGGAGCGAGCCTTGCGCGGCCGTGGAGCCGATGAGGACGGGCTTTTGGCGCGGCCGGACAGGCCGAGGCGGTGAACCTTGCCGATGACCGCATTGCGGGTGACCCCGCCGAGCTCGGCTGCAATCTGGCTGGCAGACAAGCCATCTGCCCACAATTTCTTTAGGAGCTCGACCCTCTCGTCCGTCCAGCCCATGGGTTTTCTCCTCAGGCTTCAAGGCCTTGGATGGAATCCAACCCCGTCGTCGGACGCCCCATCGGGCGCCAGACGCATACGCGTCAGGGATGGACTAGAAATCGCTCGGTAGCACGAGATGTCGTACTATCTAAAAATAAGGCTACAATAGGCAGTGACTCCCCTGCAAGCTCTTGCAAGGCTCCGCGCCTAGCTACCAACAGATTTTCCTTTAGAATCGGCACTTGCGCACAATTGAGTCGCCGGGCCGCGTGTTGACAGCGCGAGGTCCGGCAATAGAATGAAAAAAGTGCCGCCCGGCGAGGCGGCACATTTCTTTTCGGCGCGCGCATGGCGCTGAAATCAGTGACCGATGTCACGAAAGGTTACGCGCAAACGCAAGCGCATGATCACAAAAAGTTGGCACTTGTTTTCGGACAAGATCATGCGTGGACGAAAATGTTCGATGGAAGAAACCAGTCGTGAGCTCGCATTTATTGCCCACCTATGCGCGGGTCGATCTCGCTTTCGAGCGGGGCGAGGGCGCTTGGCTGTTCACGGCCGAGGGTGAGCGGTACCTGGATTTTACAACCGGTGTCGCCGTCAATGCGCTTGGGCATGCGCATCCTCACCTGGTCAAGGCGCTGACCGAGCAAGCGCACAAGGTTTGGCACGTCTCTAATCTCTACCGCATTCCGGAAGGCGAAAAGCTGGCCGACCGGCTCTGCGCGATGAGTTTTGCCGACACGGTATTTTTCCAGAATTCCGGCGCCGAGGCGATTGAGTGCGCCATCAAGATGGCACGCAAATATCAGTCGGCCTCGGGAAGGCCGGAGCGTTACCGCATCATCACTTTCGAAGGCGCCTTTCACGGCCGCACGCTGGCAGCAATTGCCGCGACCGGAAACAAGAAATATCTCGAAGGCTTCGGTCCGCCAGTCGACGGCTTCGAACAGGTGCCGTTCGCCGACTTGGAAGCGACCAAGAAGGCGATCGGGCCGCAAACCGCCGCGATCATGATCGAGCCGGTCATGGGCGAGGGCGGCGTGCGGGTGGTGCCGCACGCGTTCCTGCGCGCGTTGCGCAAGCTGTGCGACGACAACGGCCTTCTGCTGATCTTCGACGAGATTCAGACGGGTATCGGCCGCACCGGCGACATGTTCGCCTATCAGCACACGGGCGTTACTCCCGATATCATGACGATCGCCAAGGCGCTTGGCGGCGGGTTCCCGGTCGGCGCCTGCATGGCAACTGCGGAAGCGTCCAAGGGCATGACCGCCGGCACGCACGGTTCGACCTTCGGCGGCAACCCGCTGGCGATGGCGGTGGGCAATGCCGTGCTCGACGTCGTGATGGCCGATGGCTTCCTCGAAGGCGTACGCAAAAATGCTTTGCTGCTGAAGCAACGGCTCGCGGAATTGAAGGATCGCTACGCTTCGGTGCTTGCCGAAGTGCGTGGCGAAGGCCTGTTGATCGGTCTGCGCATGATTCCGCAGGCCTCCGAGATGGTCGATGAGCTGCGTGCCGAGAAGATGATTACCGTCGCCGCCGGCGACAATGTGGTGCGGCTCTTGCCGCCGCTGATCATCGGCGAGAAAGAAATCGCCGAAGCAGTCGGATGCATCGACCGGGCATGCGCGCGTCTCGCGCAGGCGCATGCGCGGCCGGCCAAGGTGGCATCATGACCGCAAATGGCGTCCGGCATTTCCTCGATCTCACCGATATCCCGAAGCCGGTGCTGGCCGGGCTGATCGATCGCAGCCGCGCCATGAAGACGGCGCGCGCGCGGGGTCTGAATGCGGCGCCGCTCGCTGGTAAAACTTTGGCCATGGTATTCGACAAGCCCTCGACGCGCACGCGGGTGTCCTTCGATGTCGCCATGCGTCAGCTCGGCGGCGAAGCGATCCTGCTTACGGCGCAGGAAATGCAGCTGGGCCGCGGCGAAACGCTGGCCGATACCGCGCGCGTGCTATCCCGCTACGTTGACGCGATCATGATCCGCATCCTTGACCACGAGGCGGTGGCCGAGCTCGCGCGCCATGCCACCATTCCGGTGATCAACGGGCTCACGCGGCGCTCGCACCCATGCCAGGTGCTGGCCGATGTCATGACCTATGAGGAAAAGCGCGGCTCGATCCGCGGCCGCACGGTGGCCTGGAGCGGGGATTCCAACAATGTGCTGGCGAGCTGGATGCACGCGGCTGAGCGCTTCGACTTTCAGCTTCGGGTGGCGACGCCGGCGGAACTGCGGCCGAAGAAATGGTTGATGGACTGGGTGAAGTCGTCGGGCGCTGCGATTATTATCGGCGATGACCCGGACGCGGCGGTCAAGGATGCCGATTGCGTGGTCACCGACACCTGGGTGTCGATGGGCGATCGCGACGGCAAGCACCGGCACAATGTGCTCAAGCGTTACCAGGTCAACGCCCGCCTGATGGCGAAAGCCAGGCCCGACGCGCTGTTCATGCACTGCCTGCCGGCGCATCGCGGCGAGGAGGTCACCGACGAGGTGATCGACGGCCCGCAGTCGGTGGTGTTTGACGAAGCAGAGAACCGGCTGCACGCGCAAAAGGGGCTGCTCGCCTGGTGCCTGCACGCCGACGCCTAGCGTCGCGTCAGCCCGAATGCCGGTCACGCTAAAGGCGGGAATTGCGGGGCTCGTATTCCGACCTTTGAACGCTACATAGGGCCCATGACCGATCCTCAAATCGCTATTCCTTCCCGCGCGCCATCGGCGACGACCGCCGATGACACCGTGATGCCGTTCGAAGTGGCCAAGCTCGACCTGCGCGGTCGCGTTGTGCGGCTTGGTCCTGCCGTGGACGAGATCCTTGCGCGCCACGCCTATCCGCAACCGGTCGCCAAGCTCCTGGGCGAAGCCATGGTTCTTACGGTCATGCTCGGCTCGGCCTTGAAGATTGACGGGCGTTTCATTCTGCAAACGCAAAGCGACGGTCCGGTTCGCATGTTGGTCGTGGACTTCACCGCGCTCGGCAAAGTACGGGCCTGTGCCCGCTTCGATAAAGATCGTGTGGCTGCGGCGATCGCGTCAGGCGAGGCGAGTGGCGCCGCGCTGCTTGGCAACGGTCACCTCGCGATGACCATCGATCAGGGGCCTGACATGAACCGCTACCAGGGCCTGGTCGCTCTCGATGGCGGCTCGCTGGAAGATGTAGCGCACGAGTATTTCCTTCGGTCGGAGCAGATCCCGACGAAGGTGCGGCTCGCGGTTGCAGAAGAACTGCGTGCCGGATCGGGTGGCCTCACGCACCGCTGGCGCGCGGGTGGCATTATGCTGCAATTTTTGCCGAAGGCACCCGAACGTGCGCGTGTAGCCGATCTCGATCCCGGCGATGCGCCCGAAGGTATTGAGCCGCACACTGTCGAGGAAGATGACGCCTGGGTAGAAGGCCAAGCCTTGATTTCCACTGTGGAGGATGTCGAGCTGATCGATCCGTCACTTTCCAGCGAGCGGCTGGTCTACAGGCTTTTTCACGAGCCGGGTGTACGCGTTTTCCGCGGCAGTCTACTGCGTGCAGAATGCTCGTGCTCGCGCGACAATGTCGAGGCCATGCTCAAAAGCTTT
Source organism: Pseudolabrys sp. (assembly GCA_035689725.1). Taxonomy (GTDB): domain Bacteria; phylum Pseudomonadota; class Alphaproteobacteria; order Rhizobiales; family Xanthobacteraceae; genus Pseudolabrys. The sequence continues at coordinate 833 of DASSLE010000008.1, read as the reverse complement.
TCGCAGGACGATCGTGACCACATGGTCGAAAACGGCAAGATTTCCGTCACCTGCGAATTTTGCAGCGCGAATTATCAGTTTGCACCGGGCGAGGTTGGTGCCAATCCTAGTTGATCGTGCGTTCGGCGTAGGACGAGTCGAGCGAGAATGCGGGAATCTCAATGTCGAAATGCTCTCCGCCTTCCGTCACCATGCCGTAGCTGCCGACCATGAAACCCGATGGCGTCGGCAGCGGAACGCCGCTGGTGTATTCGAATGATTCACCTGTCTTGAGTGTTGGTTCTTCGCCGACAACACCCGGACCCTTGACCTCCTGCAAGCGCCCGAGCGCGTCGGTAATACGCCAATGCCGCGTTTTTAGTTGAACGGTCTCCGCACCCAGATTCGTGATGTTGATGGTATATGCCCAGAAAAAATAGCCATTGCTTGGCGACGACCGCTCCGAAACAAAACGGGGCGTCACGGTGACCTCAATCTTGCGGGTTACGGCGCGATACATCTATATGCCGCACAATTTACTTCGTCGGGGCTTGCCAATCGCTTCACCCCCGGGATTATGACCGAAAGACCGCTTGAAAGAAAAGCCGCACATGGCCCCGGTTTCGACCGAACGCGATCTCCGGCTTGATTTGTTCCGCGGCCTCGCGCTTTGGCTGATTTTCCTCGATCACATTCCGTCCAATGCGGTGAGCTGGATTACCATCCGCAATTATGGCTTCAGCGATGCGACCGAGATTTTCGTTTTTATCTCGGGCTATACCGCAGCCTTTGTCTACGGCCGTGCGATGCAGCAGCACGGTTTCATCGTTTCCTCCGCGCGGGTGCTCAAGCGC
>DASSLE010000007.1:0-2262 GCA_035689725.1 Pseudolabrys sp. | reverse complement strand
CACTACCCGGCACTATACGGAGCGGCGGTACTTGAGGAGCGCAAGCGTGTAGTAGAGCCGCCGCCGCCAATCGCTGATCGCACTGTGACCCTTAGCCGCTGACCGCGTTGATTGAGATCAATGTGGAAGGGAAAAGTTCGTCAGGTTATCAATTCACGTCGTTTGATGGCGGGAGGTTGCCATGAAAACCTACACAGCCATTTACGCGATACCGGAGCTTCTAATTATATTGATCGGGGTTGCCTTCATCGTTTGGCTCATATGGACAGCGTGGGAGGACTCAAGGAAGGCTGCCTTGGATCAGGCGTGGCGCGAAGTGCTCGATGAGGTTTACTATACGGAACGGCGGCACTTTGAAGAGCGCAAACGTGTGGAAGACGAGCACAAGCGCGCCGCCGCTGCTAAATGCTGATCGCGCTCGATACCCTCAAACAATGAAGCCCCGGGCAATTTTCCGGGGTTTTTCTTTTGGTGAGAGCCGAACAGTTGAATGTCCGCTTTTGGCACTTAGCGGACAATTCAGCCGGGCCCGTGTTTGTCTGCTCTTGGACCAAAGCGGACAACGGCCCCGATTGTCACTCGCCGCCGCGCATCGCAAAGTGTTAGGCTTTAGATATTCTAGAAGGCGTGGTCTTGAGGCCCTTGGGGGGAGCATGAGGCGGCGCGAGTTCATCAAGGTCATTGCCGGTTCCGCAGCTGCTCTGCCGCTCGCGGCACGCGCACAGCAGCTAGCGATGCCGGTAGTTGGTTTTATTAATATCGGCGCTCCCGCGGACAACGTCCGGACAGCGTTTCTAAAAGGCTTAAGCGAATCTGGTTATACTGACGGCCATAACGTCACAATCGAATATCGTTGGGCAGACGGTCACTTTGATCGACTTCCGCGCTTGGCAGCCGATCTGGTCCGCCGACGGGTGAGCGTCATCGCGGCAACTAGCACACCTGCGGCCCTCGCGGCTAAGGCGGCGACTGCTAGCATTCCGATTGTCTTCGAGACAGCCGGTGATCCGATCAAGCTTGGGCTGGTAACCAGCCTGAACCGGCCAGGTCACAACATCACCGGTGTGACTCAATTAAGTTCCGAGCTGGTGTCGAAACGACTGGGGTTGCTTCACGATTTGATACCGGCAGCGACTAATATTGGTTTATTCGTGAATCCGGACGATCCCAGAGCGGAGTCCCAAACTAAAGCTATGCAGGAAGCGGCACGCGCGCTCGGGCTGCAAATTTATGTCCTGAATGCCAGGACCGAAGATGACATCAACACAGAGTTTGCGAAATTACCCCAGCTGAAAGTGGGCGCACTTCTGGTCGGCACTGGCGAGTTGTTCCGCAGACGGCCCGAACAACTCGTATCGTTGGCAGCGCAACAGAAACTACCCGTGATCTATCAGTATCGTGAGTTGCCAGCGGCCGGTGGTCTGATCAGTTATGGGGCAGCTATTACCGATGCCTATCGTCTCGCCGGCGTTTATACCGGCCGGGTTCTCAAAGGGGAGAAACCTGCCGACATGCCAGTCTTGCAGCCGACTAAGTTCGAGTTAGTAATTAATCTCAAAACCGCGAAGGCCCTCGGTCTCGCCATACCTTCGGGCGTGCTTGCGATTGCCGACGAGGTGATCGAATAAATGGCGCGATGTCCGCTTGTGGCACTTAGCGTCATTCGCGGCACCGCAAAATTTTGTCCGCTATTGGACCAAAGCGAACAAAGTTGGATTAGATAGTGCCGACCTTTCAAGCCCATCGCGCTTATAACGCCCCGACCGCCGCCCGGTTAGCGGCTTCGCGCCAGCCGATGAAGCGCTCGGGCGGAATCATCCGGCGACCAGTGACACGCTCGAGGGCGAGGCGGATATCCGCGGTGCTGCCGGCCTTGAGGGCAGCGTCCACGAAAAGCTGCTCAAGCACATCCTGCTGGGCGTGGCTGCCGCCGAGTCGGTACATGCCGCCGATCGCCGGACGCATCAGGGCGATGGCCTCGGCGTAGCGTCCGGCGGCGTAGGCGAGCTGGGCCTCGGCGATTGGCAGCGCGTAGTCGCGCACGATACGGGGGACGGTGCCGCGGCCATTGGCGAATGCACGCATAGCCTCGATCATGCGCTCCGCAGCGGCGATGCGGCCGGTGGCGGTCAGCGCCATCAGCCAGTGCGGCAGAGTGAATGCGGAAACGCAGTCGCCGATCCGAGCCTCCGCCTTGTCGGCCAGTTCCTCCCAACGGCTGCCGACATCGACGCCGAGGCGCTGGAGGCGGAAGAGCGTGGA
>DASSLE010000006.1:0-28046 GCA_035689725.1 Pseudolabrys sp. | reverse complement strand
CGACGTGGCTTTCCTTTTCAGGTTTAGCAGTACCCACTACACTACGCTTTACGATAGCTGGCCCTGTTCAAAGCCGCCAACGCAACTGTTTTTCTGGAACAGGCTCTCCTGCGCTATAGTCTACACGTCCGAGAGGCAGGGTATGTCAGAACGCCGGTTTGTACTCGTCGATTTCACGCACATGAACCGTGCAGGCTGCCTTCGACTTTACGAAGCAGGCCATACATATACCCTTCCACGGGCCATCGCCCATGCTGCGACTAAGCGCGAACTCGTCGCCAAACAGCGGCCACCGGGCTGGGTGCCACCGAATATGTTTCAGCTTCCAAAGGTGCTAACCGAGGCTGAGGTGATCGAAGCGGAAGCGGAATTGAAAGCGTTACAGCGTCACGCTCTAGAGGTAGCCAATCCCGAAGCAGAATCTTAGAATCATAGGTAGCGGGCAAATTATCGACGGATATTGCTATAGACCGCACGCTCTTTTATCTCGCCCCCGATGACCATTGCCCAATACATTCGATGTCCATTTTGTGCATGTGCGACGCCGACCCACTGCGCGCCGTGCAGCAGCAGATTGGCGCGATGTCCAGCCGAATTAGTCCACTGCTTTAAGGTCCTAGCGAAATCAGCATAACCATATGCGATATTCTCAGCCGCGCGATTGAAGCGGCTGCGATTGATCCGGCTTGAAAACGGGGCCAGCGCATTGTGATCGAGTGAGTCGCGCACCGCCATGGCGTTCGCTTGCTCCTGCGCGATGCGGGTGAGTGCTCCGCTGATGGCGACTGATCCCTCGCCGTGTTGATGACGAAATGCGGTGATCAGCGCCGCCGGATTATCGCCGGTAACGTAATGCAATGACGGTTTTGGGCGCGGCAGCGGTGGCGCTTCAATTGGCGCAGCGTCGATTGGCACAACGGCCGGTGCGACCGCTGGGGCTATCGGAACCGCAAGCGCATTATCGGACAAAAAAATGATCTGCCGATCGTCTGGATCGAATACGACGCCAACGTTTTGCTCGACCGCATGCGCGGACGCGGTGAGCGTTATCAATACAATGGCTGCATTGATCGGTCGCATTCCACCCCCGATCCACCTAACCCCGCTTTGGCAGGGTGGTTCCTATTGGCACGGCTTAGCATAAACGGCTCGGTGCCGCGTGAACTCGACACAATGGCTCTGCCCTCTATGGGTCATGAGGCTCCAATTTTGTCAGCAGGCCTGCCATAAAGCGATTAGCGATATTTTTGGGGTTGCAGCTTTGCGAGCCACGCGATACGGGATTGAAGGCTTCCGAAACCATTTCCAACGTGCGTAGTTGCAGCTATCACCAAGGGAGGTGTTTGTACTGCAAAATATTGGCATGATACATCCCGCCCCTCATTGGAGAGAACCCAAATGGCAAAGAAAGCTAAAAAGCGAAAGCGGCGTGAATGGACTAAACAGGGACGTACGCGAACTAAGGGCGCACTCACGCTCTAAAACACCAGTGGCGGAGATTTCTAAACTGACAAAACGGACCGCTGGTGCCTTGCGTCAAAAGGGTCTGCAAATGGGCTTGTCACTTGGACATAGGCGATAGGAGTCATGGAGTCACCCGCTCATCAAATAAGTATTCGACGAGACCGCATTGGAGTCTCCACCAATGAGGCTCAGGGCAACGGACTAGCGTCCACCGCACTTCAAACAGCGACTGTCAGGTGCGAACGAACACCAGCCCCGCAACATGCGTAAGCGCTCGATTCAAGACCTTCTCATTTATAGTCACACCCTCAGTCGCCGGTCGGTCATCGCTGGCCTGCCGCTACTGGTGGCCGGGTGCAGCAATTCGGGCCGCTTTGGCCCGGGCGCGGTGCAGGAAGGCACCTTCACAGTCCCGGAGATTGATCTCGCCAATGTCGACCCGAGCCTGTTGCGTCAAGAGGTTGCTTGGCGCGGCCATGAGCGTCCGGGCAGCATCGTGGTCGTCGTGCCCGAGCGCCGCCTCTATCTGGTGCAAGGCAATGGGCGCGCGCTGCGCTACTCAGTCGGCGTAGGTCGCGCCGAGGCGCTGAATTTCCATGGCAGCGCAGTGATCGGGCGCAAGGAGCAGTGGCCCCGTTGGACGCCTACTGCCCACATGATGGCAGCGATGCCGCGCTATAGGCCCTACGCTGGCGGTATGGACGGTGGTCCTGACAATCCGCTCGGCGCTCGCGCGCTTTATCTCTACCGCGACGGTCGCGACACCTATTTCCGCCTGCACGGCACCAACGAGCCGGAGAGTATTGGCCACGCCGTCTCGAGCGGCTGCATCCGCCTGTTCAATCAGGATATCATTGATCTCTACAACCGCGTCCCGGTGGGCACGCATGTGATGGTGGTGCAGGTCTAACGTGGCCGCGCCCCCACGATCGTGGTCGCGCTGATCGTCGGCACGGCCATGGAGTTAACGGGCTGAATGTCCGTCGCTGGAACAGCCGTTGATCCAATCGCGTTGCCCGCGTGAACCGAAAGCGAATGAGCAGATATCCTGCAATGTCTGCTTTTTACCCAAAAAAGACCCCAAAAAAGCGTCCGCAACGCTCTCATATATTGGAGTTGCCTTCACATAAAACCGATGGGGAGACGTGCGATGGGAATCACTCGCACCACGGCGTCGCTAGCAGTTGCGCTCAATCTTGCGAGCGCCGCCTACGCGCAGGAGGCCCTGAAGGGCGAAATCGTTACGGTTGACAAGGCATCTGGAATAATAGGTATCAAGTTAATGGGTACGGTGGGGTCAAGTGATGCAACCGCCCCGACCCCGTTTAAGGTTCAAGATGCCTCGATGTTCAAGGCAGTAAAACCGGGCGACAAAGTTTCATTTACCACCGAACGTGTAGGCAGAGTATTGATTATAAAAAACCTCACAAAAGAATAGTTGCTTCGTAGGCCCGCTAATCTGACTGACGGGAAAATGCGCAGGTGCGATGGCGCGGGTCTCCGTCCGTCTCATCGTTGCTGATGCCCCGATGGTGGTGTCAGTGGACAGGTCGCGGCGATGGAACTATTGAACTTTGGTCTTGCCGCCGAAACCTTCCCAGAGCGGCGGCGACGGAGCGACCGGAGCGGGCGCGGGCTTTGACGCCGGTTTCTTTAACGCCCATCCGAACGATGTGTGTCCGACTTACTTAAGAAAACGGACATTCAGCAAGGTCTTGACGAAGGGAGATGCCGTTATGCGCTTTCTACTATGCATTCTGCTGGTAGCGTTGCCGCCGAGTTTTGCTTTTGCTGCGAAGGGAACCATGAGCCTGTCGCAAGCCCAGGCTGCCGCCCAGAAAGGCGACGCTGACGCCGCGGCCGCCATCGCGACGACGACCGATCGCCAGACATGTTTGGACGGATGCGCCAAGCGGGGCCACGACAAGGGGCAATGCACTAATGCCTGCCGCCCGGGATTCTGTCATCCGGGCGCCGAGCAGCCTTATTGCGTAGCGAAGTAAACGCGTCGAAGCGGGGTTGTGCATCGGCGTCCTTCGCGCGTATCCGCTGAGCGTCAGGTTGTTATAAAAAGCCCCGCCGAAGCGGGGCTTTCCAGTTATTGGGTTTGCTTAGGGGCTTGGCCAGTGGTTGTGGGCTTGGCTGCCTTAGGAGCACTAGCCTTGGCGTGCTGAGCTACGCAGTTGTTGACGAAGTTGCGCCGCTTTAAGAAGTGAATGGCGGAATATTTCTTGGCGACTTGAGCTTTACATGAAGCCTGGATATCTGCCGACACCTTTTGCTTATTGCCAGCAGCTTCGGCTGATACCGCAAACGACACAACGAGAGCCGTTGCCAGCGTCGAGATAATTAGTTTCTTCATGTTCATTTCTCCTCTGCCCCCAAACCTCAGGGACAAGAGCTGATGATCGCCGGTCAGAAATCGCCGCTTGCGCCCCAGGCTAACCGCTTTGATTCGTACCAAACTCGTACCCAGTTCTTTGCTTAAGTTCACGAGCCGACACACTGAGCCATAAAGGCAATTCGGCAGCTATGGACCAACACATTCAGGACCTTCTCCATCCTAAACATCTCTACACATCGTCAGAGGTGCTTTGCCGTCCCTGTCCGGTGCCGACATCCCCCGGCGTCTACGCATGGTACTTCGACGCTCCGCCGCCGAAGATCGATATCAAGGCCTGCCATCGAGTCGATGGTCGTGCACTTTTGTATGTCGGCATTTCGCCCAAGGCTCCGCCCCTCAACGGGAAGCCTCCGAGCCGGTCCACGCTGAGAGGGCGCATTAGGACCCACTACCGGGGCAACGCGGAGGGTTCAACGCTGCGACGAACACTAGGGTGCCTGCTCAGTTCGCGACTCGCCATTCAACTACGACGCGTTGGAAGTGGCCACCGGTACACCTTCACCAATCCCGGTGAGCAGACTCTCGACCGTTGGATGGACCGCCATGCGTTCGTAACGTGGATCGAAGCAGAGGCACCTTGGCTGATGGAGAAAAAGATTCTCGCATCAGGCCTGAGCCTACCCCTTAATGTCGATGGCAACCCTTCTCAAGAAGCTGCCGCCGTGCCGCGAGATTGAAGGCACTACGCCTCGCGGATCAACTTGGGATCGTCCGTCACAGTGGTGGCCCAAGGCCCCCCGATGATATATTCATCGGGTTCCGCTACCGAACCGCCACTTGGGCGGGGAGATTTAGCGCAGGCAGCCGCAGTCTTCCCGCTGCAGCCGTCTCGCCTGCATGGCCGGCAGAGCCGGCAAAGCATCAGCCGAACAAGAGCGCGCTCTAAGTTGCTGAATGTGGGGCAGCGGACGTTGTGGCAAGCCGTGCAACGATGAAAACCAGGAAGCCTGATCCGAGTGAGGCTGGGACCGCAGTCCACAGCCACGGCTCGCTTCCGCTCGTGAGGTAGATTGCTACGCTGCCGACCCCCACAACAGCACTGCAGCCGAGGACGCCCAGAGCCCATCTGGGGCTCACCGCGCCGGCGCGCGTTCGGCCGATCACCGGTCCCAATACGAGCGGGACAAAAGAGAGCTGGGCACAGTAGAACGCGAACAACAGGGCGAGAAACCCACTGCCGTTGAAGCCCATCGGACGGTACGCGCTGACGGCGTAAAACGCCCCGAAGATCACCAGGCACAGTGTGCCGCCGGCGGTCACGGCGCGTCCCCTCACCCTGGCCTCCTCGACCGGTGGCGTCTTTCCCGACCTTGGCTCGGCCGAAAATACCAGCAGTATGTCGTAGCGAATAGCGCAGACAACGGCTGAGAACGCCGAACTCATCGTCGACAAGGCGATCGCAAGCACGGCAACCAACAGCAACAGCAGCGCGCCGTCAGCGACGAAGTTCTCCTGTGCGACCAGCTGCTGAACGAAATCCTGCATGAAGTTTGCGACGTCTGGGGTCGCTATCGACAGCGCTGCGATCGCGCCGAACATGCACATGAACAGCCAGACGAGAGCGGTCTCGAACGCGTATATCCCGAAGATCCTCCTCAATGCCGCAGGCTGCCAGGTCGATGCCACCTTCCCGTCCGCATTCTGCTCAAAGGCGGCCATTCTCTGCCAGTTGGTGATGTCGACCAGAGGGTAGAAAAGCGGCAGCAGCAACAGCGCGACCAGCCCCGTCCCGGGCACGCGCGTGCCCGTCTGCAGCGCGGCGGCACTGTCGCGCAGGACAGCCGGCACTCCCTCAGCGTACAATTCCATCAGCGCAAACACCATCACCGTCGCGACCATTACGGATATGCAGACATTGAGGATCTTGGCGAATCTCCGAAACAGCCGGGAACCCAACGGCTCACGACCAGAAGCGGCAGCGTTGCTGCCATCATCCACCTTTATTATGGGACTGGTATCAACGTATTTTGATCGCCGGTAACAAAGCATGAGCGCGCAACAAACTGCGACAAATGCAATTGCCAATGTGCCGTGCGGTGGCATCGCCCTCACTCCGGACATCAGGAGGTACAAGAGTAGCACGGACGATCCGAACAGGCCGAAATACACGATCCCCAGCTGCGCCTGAGTTGAGCGCATCACCCCGGAATTTCCCGACGGCATCGCGTAGAGGGCGGTCAGCGCCAGCAGGCCGCCCATGATCACGAAGGTGGCTACGTCACTCGCCACGATCGGCGCGAGCAGGCTCGCCGCCACAAACGCCTCACCGACGATCAGACCAGCGAGTGCGAATACCGTCAGAGCGGACGCAAGCAGGCGGACCCGTAGATCGTTGCCGTGCTGGTGTGCAATGAACTGGTGTACGGTGACGGATCGGTCGCGGCGCAAGGCGTGGTCTAGGAACTCGAGGATCGGACGACGCAGGAGATAGAGCAAACACACGCCCAGTCCAAACGAACAAGAGCTGATGATCGCCGGCCAGAAATCGCCGCTTGCGCCCCAGGCAAACAACGGGCCGAAGGTCGCCATCTGCAGGGCATAGGCGATGGAGGAATTCTGCACCACACCGGGCGGTGTACGCTCGCCGGAAACGAAATAGTCCTGCGCGCGCGCATAGCCGCGCCGCCGTACCGCATACACCGGCACCAGGCAGATCCCGAGCGACACGACCAGGAATGCAAACAACGCCATGAGAGCTCCGCCAGTTTGGCCGAGTTGCGGGCTCGGACCGCCGTGCATCGATCATGCGGACACCCCGACCGGGGGCAATGGACTTCGATCTGGTGTAGCGCAGCAGAGCCGCCGCCGCGCCGGGAACATGGATAAGAGCGTCCGAACTCGTCTCCAGAAATTAAGAATGTTGTGCTAACGCTTCATTAACGTGTCTTCATCAACATCAAACACATCTGCACCAGCAAAAGTATCATCTGGAATATCCAAAGCTAATATTTTTGAGAGAGGGGCGTCGAGTTGCAATGGACCGGGGGAGCAACGGCTGATATGATCGCAGGGACGAGGACACGGGAGGGATCTTCAGCGATGCGCGTGCGAAATGCTCGTCATGCCATCGGCGTGATCGCCGGCGCGAGTTGGCTCGGCGCGACCATGGCGCTCGCACTGCTCTGGTGCGGCAGCGCCTTCGCTGCCCAGCCGAAAGTGGTGCTGCTGCGCGGCTGGTTCGGCGTGTTCTCGAGCGGCCTGGACAGTCTCGCCGACGAGCTCAAGGCCAAGGGCGTCCACGCCCAGGTTGCCGGCCACATGTCATGGAAGACTGCGGTATCCGACATTCTGCGCGAGCGGGCTGCCGGCAAGACCGGCCCGCTGGTTCTGATGGGCCATTCGCAGGGCGCCAACAACGTGATCGACATGGCGCGCGCGCTCGCCGCACACAATGTTCGGGTCGACCTCCTGGTGACGCTCGTTCCCTTGATGCAGAATCCCGTCCCTGCCAATGTCGTGCGGGCGATCAACTACTACCAGTCGCCCGGCTGGTGGGGCTCACCGCTCGCCGTCGATCCTGGCTTCCACGGCAAGCTCGCCAATATCGATGTAGCGGACGACCCCACCATTTTGCACATCAGCATCGACAAGAGCGCCAGGATTCATTCGGATATATTGCGCGAGATATTGGCCCTGTCCCAGGCGAAGACGGCGACGGAAACCGTGACCGGCTCCCGCAACCCGCCGGCCGCGGGAGAGGAGCCGCGTTCGGCAGAAAGGAGGCTGCTGGAGCGCGCGGCACAGGCGGGCAAAGGCCAGACGCAGTAACAAGCGCCGCAGCAGATCGCTCTGGCGGAAGCGGCCATGCCGGTTCTTCGAGAAGGTCGAATGATCAGGCACGCATCCGTCGAGCCCGAGACGGCAGAACCAGCGATATGCCAAGTTAAGGTGGACCTCCTCGCACAGCCGTCGCTCGGAGCGGATGCCGAAGCAGTATCAGATGATGAGCATCCGGATCACCAGTTCGGGATCGACCGATGGCCGCCCCGTCGTGCTGTAGAAGGCGGCCAGCTTGCTCCTTAGAGCCCGCCAAGTTTGATGAAGCTATCAATCGACCGCAACAGATGATCAGCTGGAACGTATCTTTCGAGCGAGAACTCATAGAACAACGCAGCCTGGTCGCCTTGCTGGTGTCCGATCATGATCTTCAGTCCTGCAGCCCCTACAGCGTCAATCAGCGAATATCATGCGTCGCAACACGGATTTTTCAACACAATCGGTCATAAGCGGACGTTTCAATGTCATTGGACCTACCTCTGCTGGGCAGATGCGTGCGCCTCGTTAACCGTGTTTTGCGAACGGTGTTGGGATGTTGTTGTGGATTCTCATATAATTAAACAAATCGAATAATGACGAAACTGATTTTGGTATTTTAAGCGGGGTGCCCTATGAGAAAATTGTTAGTTGTAATCTGCTCAGCAGTCCTCGTCTTTGGCCTTTCGGCCTGCGTGGGCAAAGCCCCGATTGGTAAGGGCAAAGCTCCGGCTCCGGTTGTGACCAAGGGCTGATTCAAATCGGTCCGCTTTACGATGCCAGCCAACACAATGCCCCAGCTGCAAGGCTGGGGCTTCAGGACTGTCAGCTTGAAGGACTACAGACGGGGGACGGCTCAATAAGAAGCCCGCTCATTCGTTCAAGCAAATTCCGACCGGGAATTTTTATATCGAGTAACGCGTAACGCCCTACGCCTTATCCGGCATCGCCTTTCGCCTCAGCCATGAAATCGCCCGTTACGCTATTCTGAACCGCGCGTCGATGATCGCGATGAAGACCATCGCCGAGAGGCCAGAGATTGATCCTAGACAAAAAGAAAAATTACAAGCGGAGGCCGAACGGAAACGTAAGGCCGATCAGGCCAAAAGACTTGCATCCTCAATGTTGGCTCACGCATTTCCTGCAAGATTTGCTGCGGCATAAATCTCGTTCTCGATCTGCGGCCAGTAGTTCTTTCCCTTGGCAAATTTGGTTATCTGCTCGGAAAGGCTTCTGCTCATACGCTGCCCGCTCTGTTGCTCCTGGGCTTGCTGCAATTGTGCATAGAGAGCTTGCGGTTCTTCTTGGCGCGCCTGTTCTACTTGCTGCCGAGCTTGCGCTTGGATTTGCTCGATCGGGTCAACCGGGGCCTGACCGAGCCGTGCAAGATCAACGCCGCGATCTTGAGCGAGCCACATGATCGCTTACTCTGGATTGCGGTGAAGGATTTCATTTGCGATCAGCAACCTTTCCAAAATTGCAGGCGGCGATCCTGATGAGAACGCCGGTCGCCGGTTGCACTCACGAGAAAGGGCCGGCGCGGCTGCAACGAATCGTTATCCTTAACAAATCCCCACAATATCAACGTTGACGCCCCGTTAAAGAAACTAGCCGCATTTTCGCGAGTATGAAGGGTGGCGTCCGTTTCTATCTTGCCGGCGTGGTGATGCTGCTGACGCTCGCCGGCTGCGCGCACGAAACGTCGGTCGCCGTGCCCGGCCAGGCCAGCTATGCCTATGCCGCGGCGGAGGGTGAGGTGACTGGCTCGATTGGCCTGCGGACGCAAACATCGGAAATGTTCGCACCATTGCCACCCATTCGTATGGCTAAAAAACACGTCTATCTTTTACTTGGCGGCATCAACAGCACGGATGGATGGGTGACCAGCGCCGGAATGTTTGGGCTGCGGTCATCTTTAGCGGCGCTCCCAGACGTGGAGGTCACCACGTACGAGTGGGCGTCCTTTAAAAAAGTAGCTGATGATATAGCCTTGTTGCCCAAAGATGACATTGTGATCGTCATCGGATATTCCGGCGGCGGGGCCAAGGCGACATGGCTGGCAAATGGATATTTTGGCGGCAGCTACCCCAAGGATGCCCTGCCCCGCCCGCAAATCGACCTGATGATTTTGTATGATCCAAGCCCGACTTGGTCGATGATGCCGATCCAGGACAATGTGAAGCGGGCGATCTGCTACCGCAACGTCACACCTTTGTTTTTTGGATTAGGCGGCGGCGTTTTGGTAGGTAACAACACCCAAATCGACACGATTGATATTTTCGAGCATCACTGGTTGGTGCAAATGGACAGCACGCTGCATCAACGAACAATCGCAGAAGTGAAGAAGGTCCAGAGGTTAGGCGAGAGCTACGCGGCTCAATAATCGCAACGTGCGATATTGAGGGGGCCGTGAGGGCGATGGCCCGAACGCTAACTAACTTCGCACTCAGGCAAGAAAAACTTATCTAAATCCCGGTCGCATCAAGCAGTTGCCGCGCGCGGCTGTGTTCCTTGCCGAATCTGGAGGACGGGCGTGATCTGCCGGCACGGTGGCATGACGGAGTTGGAGGAAGCGGCGTTGACGCTTCATGTATCGCGCATTGCGCGCCGATGACCACGCGGTGCCGGTCAATGACCTCAGGAACCCACTCCGAACAGCGAGGGCCAATCGAGATGACGATGTTGGACGGCGGCGTGCCGTGACGCGCGCACCGTTGCCCATGCCCGAGAAGTCAACCGGGCGCGGATCATCGCCTCCGATGCCACCCCGGCGCTCTATGGTTTTGCGCGCCTCCAGATCCTCCTTGCTTAGGACCTTACGAAGGGGGATCTGCCGCGACGAGAACTCGCTTTCGACAAAGCGATTGAGTTCTCGCAGCCTATATTCGCATAGCGTCCAGAACGCGCCAATCTTCGGGTCATGCAGTTCCTCGGCGCGGCTGGCCAGGCGCACCGCCTCGATCAGCACATCCTCGCGGCGCAGATTGGGGAACTTCTTGCAGAACCAACCCACATGCTCCGTATTTTTCCCTCATGGTCCTTCACAAGCCCCGTCTTTGGGAATGGGCTGAAGGCCTGGTAGCCACGCTTTAACTTGCTCATAGTCTTTCCAGATGGGTCGCCGGCACCATGCCGGACGGGATCGGTAGAATTAGCGCTGCGTTAGAATCTTGGGATTCAATTCGACTCGGGAATTGCGACAACTTCAAGATTCGCGCTTTAGCGCCACAGGTTCTTAAATCGGCCCGGTGCGGATGGCTGGGGGTTTGCACCGGACCCGATTTGCGGGTTTCCGCCCGGCCATTCGATCTGAGCGCCCGTGAGGAACCGAGAAATTCTTATTTCGATTTTGTATTGTCTTTTTTGCGCTTGAGCTGCGTCTTTTTCGCTGGCGCAGGTGGGGCCGGTGGGGTGAGTGGAGAATAGTCAGCGAATTCGCACTGATCAATTTGTACCGAGCGCCGGAAATCGATTACTTCTTGGCCTCTGATGAATACGGCGAAAAAACCGATATCCGGCTTCGTACCGGACTTGAGACATGCCACCCAGTCGCCCGATTGCGGCGCAACGGCCTTGCGCAGTTCCGACACCTGCGTCAGCGTATTTAGAATCCGCAGTTTCTGGACCTGCGCTTCGTCAGTCGGCGAATCTGCACTCTGAGCGTCGTGGATGATCTCGCGGTAATTAGCGGGTGGCAAGGCTGCTGGCGCAGCCGTTCTCTGTGCGTCGGTATCCGGTAAGCTGCCGAAACAGGCGGCAGTCAGCGCGGCGAGCAAAATAGCGCGGAAAACAGGGAGGGTGCGGTTCATCATCGCGTCGGTGACGACCTTAGTTTTTTGCAAATTTCTTAACGCCAGAGGCTCTTGAACCGCCCAGGTGCAAGTTCGGTGTAACGCACCGTGGATTGGATCGAGCGATGACCCAGATATGCCTGCAAAGTCCGAGTGTCGGTGGCCAGTGCGAAGCCGGTGGCATGGCGCAACATGTGCTGATGCACCTTGAAGGGCATCTTGGCCTCGATGCCGGCGCGCCCAACCAATTTCTGAAGGCCACCGACCGTGAATGGCGCTCCACGCTCAGAAACGAACATGAATGGTGACTTCGCCTCACGCTTTAAGGCCCGCAATGCCCTCAATTCATCGCCCAGGAGCGGATGCGTGCTGGTTGCCCCCCTTTGACTCTGTGGAGGTGAATGGTGCCGCTTTCGAACTCAACGTCGCTCCAGCACGTAGACCGTGCCTGAAGGCGATTAGGAGCATTGTAGAGTCGCGCAGGGCCAGCGATTGCGTTTGGCTGCCTCGATCAGCTTCTCGACCTCACGCTCGGTTAAGTGCTCGCGCGGCCTGAGCTCGGCATTGGGTCGCCGGTTTGGTGCACCTGTCCGTTTTTGTTTGGCTGGCGAGATCAATTTGAGATGCGATTTTGCCATGTGATTAGCCCATATTGAACTGTCTGTAATCTACTAGGAATACGGACAGTTAAGAAGCTAATTCAGCATAACTTTGATTCGTTTTTGACAATCAGTTTGAATCTTTCTTGCGCAGCCATAACAGGGGGCGGCCACGCCCCGAGCTCGAACGCCCTACAGGCCTGGCAACCGCGAGAGCTGCTCTGCGAACGTTGCGTCGGTGATTGTGGGTAATGGCGTCCAGAGCTCGTGTGAACGCGGCACGAGCTAACTCGGTCGTCGTAACCATCGCTTCCGGGCGGAGACAGCCTGCGTTGAACTTTCCCAAGCGTCACCACGGGGACGATCTCCGTTGTTAGTCGTAATTGAGAGGCGGCGCGACCGGCAGAAATTTTGACTTTCTGTCCTGCCGTAGCGCGATGGCGTCTAGGTCACTGTTCTAGCCAGTGTCTGGCCGCGCTTGGCAATCCCTAAATTCGCAGCGCACTCTTGCAGATCATCAAATAGGTCGATGGCGGCAAGATCGCCGGCAATAACGTGGCCGTAGAGGCGCAGGCACGAGCTGGCGAGCATATCGAGGGCAAGGGAATCCCCGCCTCTGTAGTACGCCTCCGCTATCTCTATGCGGGCGAGCACCACGTCCCTGTCAGCCGAGACTGACAGGGAGTGCGCCTCTCCGTCACCGTATACCGCGCAAGGCTTGCGATAACAGGAACTGGAAATGTTAGGAGCAATAGGTTTGTAAACCGTAGTAGCGTGGTGTAATTGCATAATAGCTCTCTTGATTTTTGAAATTGGCGCGGCTTCCGCGTGGCAGCACCGTTTTTAAATTTGAAAATCCCGCACGGAACGGGTTAGACAACGCGCCAAAAAGCCTTTAGCAATCAACGAGGGCTTTTAGGCGAGTTAGACACTCTAATGCGTTGAGTTAATTCACTTGGGGTGGTCCGGCCCGGGGAGCCAATAAAATTTGGAACTTATGCGGGGGCCGTCAGGTCCCTTTGTTGTTTCGGGGTACGCTTGGGGTACGCGCGTGATTGATTTGAATGACTCGCGCACGAGTGCAGACCTTTAATTGTCCGGAACGCATGAAGACGACAAGCCTTCGATGCTGTTTGAAAAGTTCCAGTCGAAGATGTTTGTCGGCGACACCTTAGCGGGACGGCATTAATTCGCTTTGCCGATCGCCGCTTCACGCACCTTATAGGTCGCGGCAAAAACGCTATGGAGGCGAGCGACATCGGGGGTAATTCCTGTGAACAACCGAAACGCCTCGACCGCCTGATGCGCGCACATCCCGCCGCCGCTCAGCATACGGGCACCTTTCGCGGCCGCGGCCTTGATCAACTCGGTTTCGATCGGTGTGTAGATGACGTCGGCGACCCAATGCGACGACTTGAGGGCGGATACCGGCACAGGATTACCGGGAAAACCACGCATCCCCATTTGCGTCGCATTGACGACACCGTCGGCTGCCGCGACCTCGCGTTCTAGGTCGCGCGCAACGCGGCAACACGACGCGCCATAGTATTTTGCCAGATCGCTGCATAGCGCATTCGCGCGCGCACCGTCACGGTCATGCAAAACAAGAAGCGCAACGCCAAGATCCATCAAGGCGAATGCAACCGCGCGCCCAGCGCCTCCGGCGCCGACTTGCACGACATTTGCACCATGTGCGCTGCCGGGTCCGAGACTCTCCTCAAAGCTATGGCGCCATCCACGCCGATCAAAGTTGTAGCCGGTAGTGCGGCCGTCCGGTGCGATCGCGACGGTGTTGATCGCGCCGATTTGCGCAGCCTCTGGGTCCACCGTGTCGAGAAGCGGCAGAATGTCCTGTTTGAAGGGATACGTGATATTAGTGCCGGCGAACCCCGCAGCTTTGATCGCGTCGAGAAGCTGCGGCAGCCGTCGCTCCCGCAAGCAATCGACGTCCATCAGATGATAGAAACCATCGATTCCCGCGGCCACGAAAGCATCGGCAAAGAGCGCCGGGGACAGCGAGCCCATGATGTTCGCGCCGATCAACCCAAGCAATATTCTCCGTTTGCTCACGATACGCGCTCCGGCTGAGTCAGGCCGCCGCCAAGAAACAGTTGGGCTATTCGAGGATTGGCAAGGATTTTCGGCGCAGTATCTTCGATACGCGTCTGGCCCTGCTCCAGCACCACGCCGTAGTCGGAAATCTGCAGTGCCTGTTTCGCGTTCTGCTCGATCAGCAGGACCGTCACGCCATTGTCGCGGAGCGACTTCAAGATCGCGAACACTTCCTGCACCAGCAGCGGCGAAAGCCCGATCGACGGCTCATCGATCAAGATCAGCTTGGGATCGAGCAGAAGGCCGCGCGCCACTTCAAGCACCTTTTGTTGCCCGCCAGACAGGGTTGAAGCCTGCGCATCGGCTTTCTCGCGCAGCATCGGAAAGCGATGCATGATCTTATCCATGCGCGCCGGCAGACTTGCCTGCTCGGATAACGCGACGCCGCCAAGCTCCAGATTGTGGCGCACGCTCAGTTCCGGAAAGATATTGCGGCCTTGCGGTATGTAGACGATGCCGGCGTCGAGAATTTGGCGAGGCGCAAAATTCGTGATGTTTCGGCCATTGAAGGTGATCGTACCGCTACGCGCCGGCAGCAGCCCAAATATCGCCTTGAACATTGTCGACTTGCCCGCACCATTCGGGCCGATGACGGTCGTAATCACGTCGCGACGAACGCGTGCGCTCGTCCCGTTGAGGATCGTCATCTTGCCGTAGCCAGCTAAAACCTCATCGAGAACGAGAATCGATTCTGCCGTGCTCATATGTCAGTGTCCCAGGTACGCTTCAATGACGATTCGGTTGCAACGAATGTCTTGCGGCGTGCCCTCGGCGATAAGCCGCCCTTCGGCCAGTACCAGAACGCGCGTGCAAAGCGCCATGACGAATTCCATTTGGTGCTCGATCACCACAAAGGTGGCATTCCGCTCAGCGTGGTAGGCATGCAACCGTTCGCGCAAAAGTCCAAGCATTGTCAGATTGACGCCGCCGGCGGGTTCGTCGAGCAGCACGAGCCGCGGGCCGGCCATGAAGGCCATCGCGGCGTCGAGTAGCTTTTGCTGCCCATAACTCAACGAACCGGCCTGTTCGCCCGTAAGATGAGATAGACGAAAGAACTCGATCATCTGTCCGGCAGCATCGCCAAGCCCTGCGTCCGCGCGGCCGAACAGGCGCGAAACCATCGAACCCTGGTGTTCCTGACCGGCCAGAATGAGGTTGTCGCGTACTGAGAGCTGCGGGAAAACCTGTAGCAACTGAAATGTTCGGCTCACGCCCAGCCTGTTGAGATCGCAGGGCCGCATACCTGTCGTCGGCTTGCCGTCGATGTGCACTTCACCACTGCTCGGCGGCAATTGGCCAAGTACGCAATTAAATAGGGTCGACTTTCCCGACCCGTTTGGGCCGATGATCCCGAGAATTTCCCCAGCGCGGACCTCAAATGAAACGCCGTCAACCGCGATGATGCCGCCGAAGGTCTTGCACAGGTTGGAAACTTCGAGCACCGCGGTCATGTGCCGGCACCTTCTGTGCCCGCAGACGTCACGGCAACCGCGCGCCGGCTGCTCAGCGCCCTGACAGCATGCTCGCCAAGGCCGAGCAACCCCGCGGGACAGAACACCATCATCACCATGATCGCGGCTGCATAGACGATTAAATAGTAACCCTGCGTGAGACGCAGCCATTCCGGCAATAATACTGCTACCAGCGCGCCAACGAACGGCCCGAAGAAATTGCCGCTGCCGCCAACGATCACCATGAGTAACAAGTTGAACGACAAACCGAGCGCAAATGAGTTCGGTTCGATGAATTGCACCAGCGGTGCGTAGAGCGCGCCTGACAGGCCGCCGAGGCCAGAACCGATGGCGAAAGCCATTAGGGTGTAGCGCCGCGTATCAAGGCCGAGCGACAACGCGCGGATCGGATTTTCGCGCAAGGCAACAAAGGCGCGGCCCCAGGGCGAGCGAAGAATCCACCAAGTCGCGAGCGAAAGCAGCGCAAGGACACCGAGACACAGGAAATAGAAATCGCGCGCGCCATTCGTTTTCCATCCGAACAATGTCGGGCGCGCCGTCCCGGTGATGCCATAGATGCCGTTGGTCAGCCACTCCTCGTTGCGCAGCACGAGGAAAACGAGCGTGGTGAAAGCTAGCGTGACGAAGGCCAGATAGTGGTGCTGCACACGCAGCGCCGGGTAGCCAAGGATCCAACCGATTGCAAAGCACAGCAGACCTGCAGCGAAAAAAGCGGCAAAAAACGGCACGCCCGCCGATGTAAGCAGCGCAACCGTGTAGGCACCAATTCCAACAAACGCGCCCTGCGCCAGCGAGATCTGTCCGGCATAGCCAAGCGTCAAATTGAGGCCGATGGCCGCGATGGTAAGAACCACCCAGGTTGAAATGAGGAAAATACCGAAAGGCTTCAGAAAGAACGGCGCGGCGACGGCGATGACCGCAGCAATGATAACAGCTGCGGTGGCGAAGCGCGTCATACCGTGCGCTCCTCAATTCGTCCGAGCAGACCCTGCGGGCGTAACAAGATAACGGCGATGAGAATGATCAGGGGAAACGCGCCGCGATATTGCGACGAGATGTAAGCAGCCGACAGATTGTCGAGCACGCCAAGAATGATACCACCGAGAATGGCGCCACGCACCTGGTTGAAGCCGCCAATAATCGCAGCGATGAACGCGGCAATACCAAGCGTTTCACCATTGGTGAATTTTACTAGGTAGATCGGACTCACCAGGATCGAGGCGATTGCAACGAGCACTGCGTTGAGCAGAAAGGTGTAGAGCACCATCCTCCGCACCGAGATACCTAGAATTCGCGCCAGCGTCGGATTTTGCGCGGTCGCCTGCATCTGACGCCCGAGCCGAGTCTTATTGAGAAGAAGATTCAATACGACTACGGTGGCTATGGCGACCGCCAGTACCGCTAGGCTCTGAGTCGAGACCACCGCATCGAAAATATGGATATCGGTTGCCGGTACCAGCGCCGGAAACGGCTGCGCCTGTGAGCTGTAGAAGTCTTTGGCGCCTTCCTTGAGGAACAGCGACAGCGCGATCGTCGAAATGACCAACGGCAGCACGCCGTGTTTATGCATCGGATCAACAATGACCAGTTTAAACAGCATGCCCAGGATCACGATCGACAGTGCAATACCAATGAGCGCCGATAGCCAGAATGGCGCGCCGGCATTCATAGCTGCAAGAACAAAGAACGCAGGTAGCATGACGAACTCGCCCTGGGCGAAATTGATCGTCTGCGATGTCTGCCAGAGCAGCGTGAAACCAACGGCAATCAACGCGTAAATCGCACCGGTCGCGAGGCCGGATACCAAAAGCTGAATGAAGGAAGCCATTGGCGAGGCCTTTGGCTTCCGCCCGGCGATCACGCCGGGCGGAAGAATTCAATGAAGGATCACTTGCCGAGTTTCGGCAAGGTTTCGACGATCTTCTGCTTTCCGTCGACAACTTCGCCTAAGAAGCTGATCCGATCGATGTCGCCGTTATTGTCCCAGGTCGCTTCCATCAGGATGCCGGGCTCGTCCTTGGGCGTGATGGTGATGCCGTGCGCAGCTTGCGCAAAGGCCTTGCTGTCGAACTTGCCGATTTTTTCGGTGACGTGCTTGATGAAATAGACCGCCGTATACCCCTTGATACCGTTATGATCGCAAGCATAGTTAAACCGCTTTTTGAACCTTGCAGCGAACTCCTGCACGGCCGGAATTGGTGCATCGACGGTGAGGCCAACGTGACCGCGCACTCCATTGGCTGCCTCGCCTGCGAGGTCGATCACTTTTTGGCCGAGCAGCGTAGTCTCGCCGATTAGCGGCTTGTTGATGCCCTGCTTCTTGGCTTCGCGCAAGAAACGCGCGCTCTCTTCTTCATTGAGATAGACAAAGATCGCATCCGCATTGGCGGCCTTGAGCTTGACCACGTCGGCTGAGAAATCAGCCTGGCCGGATTCCGTCGAGATATCCGCAACGACTTTGATGTCACGGGAATTCATTTCCTTGACGAAGGTGTCGCGACCGCCTTTGCCGAAGTCGTTGTTCACCCACAGCACTGCAACAGTCTTCGCCTTAACCCCGTCGCGCATGTAGTTACCGATCTTCGGCATGCTGAATTGCTGGCCGAACGACGTACGAAATACGTAAGGATTGTGCTTCTGAGTGATAGCGGCGGCCTCACCACCGACAATCTCAGGGACTTCTGCTTGCTGGGTGAGCAGCATGTCCACAAGAACAGAGCCAGAGAACACCGGACCGAGAACGACGTAAGGCTTATTGTCGAGCACCTTCTGCACCTGAGCGCGCGAAGTGCCGGCTTCACTCTGCGTGTCGAGCAGCGGCGTATCGATCTTCTTGCCGAGAATGCCGCCCTTTGCATTGATCTCGTCGATTGCCAGTAGCATGCCATCACGGAAATTGGTGCCCGACACCGCGCCAGCGCCGGACAGTTCAAGAATGGCCGGGATATAAACGGTCGATTGCGCGAGGACCGGGCTCGCCAAGCTAAGACCCGCTACAATCACCGGCGCAAATAGTCCTGAGCGAAGCATGAGCAATCCCTTCCTTCTGGTAATGACGGCGACCCGTTGGACCGACCTTCTGGCTGCGGTGGTTTACGCCCCGAGCGTGCCCACCCCCTAGCCTGCCAAGCTTGCTAACCCAGTCGTGCAAGGTCAATATCCAAAACGTGCGTTAAACCGCGCCACGGCTTCCACCTGACCACGCAAAGTCACGACAAATTGTGCGCCGTCATCCCGCGCGGGGAGCCACCAAAATCAGACTTTTGCGTGAGAAGAGGGAGGCTCGCCATTCGGCGAGTTTGTTGTTTTGGGATACCAAAAAAATGCGCCTTTTTGTGATGGCGAACACAGCAGATTGAACCGCGGCGACTGAGCGCCGCGCTGGTCTTCGCCCCGGCCGCGTCCAGCAGATGACAAGACAGATCGTTGTCTGCATTATGCGAGCTGGCCAAGCATCATGACGCCCCCCTCCAGCCCGCTCACGACCGATCTGTACGAACTCAACATGGTTCAGGCCTATCTGGACCGCGGTGAGGACAACGAAGCCGTGTTCGAGTTTTTTGTGCGACAGCTCCCGGCCCGACGCGGCTTTCTTCTGGCAGCCGGACTCGAAGATGCCCTCACCTATCTTGATACATTGCGCTTCGCTGCCGATGAGATCGACTGGCTTAAAAGCACTGGACGCTTTCGAAAAAATCTCATCGATTATCTCGCCGGTTTTCGCTTCACTGGTGACGTTCACGCGATTCCGGAGGGCAAGATCTGCTTTCCCAACGAGCCGCTGATCCGCATCACGGCGCCCCTGCCGATGGCACAGTTCGTTGAGACGCGGTTGATCAACATTTTGCATTTCCAGACGCTGATCGCCTCGAAAGCGGCGCGCATGGTGCTCACCGTACCTGGAAAGATTCTGTCCGATTTCGGATTGCGGACCGCCCACGGCGCCGAGGCCGGATTGTTCTCGGCACGCGCTAGCTATATCGCGGGCTTTGCCGGCGCGGCCAACGTACTCGCCGGCGAGCGCTACGGAATTCCGATCGTCGGCACCATGGCGCACTCCTTTGTGCAGGTGCATGACGACGAAATGGCCGCGTTTGAAAATTTTGCGCGCGCGCGGCCTGACGGGGTGATCCTCTTAATCGACACCTACAACACTGAGGTAGGCGCACGCAAAGTGGTGGAGCTCGCGCCGAGGCTGAAGGCCGACGGCATTGCGATCCGCGGCGTACGTATCGACAGCGGCGATCTGACTGCGATGGCGAAAAAAGTGCGCGGCATCCTCGATGCTGGCGGTCTACGCGATGTCTTTATTCTTGTCAGCGGCGGCATCAACGAAGATGTGCTGCAATCCATGATGGCGGCAAAAGCGCCGATCGACGGCTTCGGAATTGGCGTCAATCTTGACGCGTCGATCGATGCGCCATCGCTCGATTGCGCATACAAGCTGCAGGAATACGCTGGCAAGCCGCGCCGCAAGCTCTCCGAAGGCAAGGTCACCTGGCCCGGACGCAAGCAAGTCTGGCGCTCCTACGGCACCGACGGCAGCATGCGCGGCGACGTTTTATCTTTGGAGAACGATACTCAGCCGGGCGAGCCGCTGCTTGCTCCAGTCATGCGTGCGGGAAAACGTATTGAGCCCGCGCCAACCCTGACGCAAATCCGCGAGCGCGCTGCGCGCGAACTGGGCCGATTGCCCGAGCCGCTCCGGCGGCTTGAACCTGGCGTCAATTACCCGGTGCAAATTTCAGAAAAGCTCAGCGCGCTCGCCGCCCAGATGGACGCAAAAGCGCGCGGTTGACAACCGGGCTCCTACCGCGTCCCTGCCCTGTTCCAGCCGCGCGCGCCTTCGCCGTAGACCTCGTAGCCAGTGTCGCTGACCACCACCGTGTCTTCCAGCTTGATGAACCCGCGCACCGGGTGCAGGAGCGTCGTCTCCACCGACACCACCATGCCGGCTTCGAGCGGCCGATCTGCGTATTCGGCCGGATAAGGCACTGGCCCATGGTCGGTGAGGCGCGGCCCCTCGTGGCTGACCATGCCCATGCCGTGGGCAAGAAAATCGAGATGATTGTGATGCTTTGATTTTGCACGCAGGGGCTCGCCGGCGGAGTAAATTTCCTTGCCCAGCACCCCCGCGCGCATCGGCTTCATTGCTGCGCGTTGAATACTTTCGATTTCGGCGAGCAAATCTTCCAGTTCGGCATTCGGTTCGCCCTGAATCGCCATGCGACAGACATCGCCGATGTAGCCGTGGTTGTTTCCGCCGGAATCGATCGACATGATGTCGCCCTTCTCCCACCGCTGGTCGGAAGGTGCGCGGTTCAGGCTCGTGCCGCAAGTGATCAGGCAATATTCGAAAGTCAGGCCGCGGTTCGTTTCCTCGCGGCGCAACGCTTCGACGACTTCGTTCTTCGTGACGCCAGGTTTGCTCGCAGCAATTACCGACTTCATGGAGTCGATAACCGCTTCCGATGCGTATTTGAGCAGTTTCAATTCTTCGGGGGATTTCTTTGCGCGCTGGCGCTCCAGTACGAAGAGCGCATCCACCCATTCGGCATCGGGAAAGGAATTGCGCAGCACAAGCGAGGAATCATACGGCAGAAACCCAAACTCAACAGCGATGCGTTTCGGCTTGAGACCGATTTTGCGGATGTGTTCCACCGCCTTCTGCATGGCGTCGACGGTGCCGGCAGTATTGGTCTGCGTCTCCGGCGTCCACATCGGCTTCACCTCGCGCTGGAATTTCTCCAGCCGGTGTCCGATATAGGCGGCCTTTTCGGGCGCGCCCTTCGGGTAGATCAGCACCGGCAAATAGCGGGTGACACCGGTCGCATCCATATAGTCGAAGAAATTGGCGCGATGACCCCCGAGCAGATATTGCACATTGTGCTTGGACGTCGCGATCACGACATCGATGCCAGCCTCGTCCATCAGCCGGTCGAGACGGCGATGGTCAAACGGAATCGCGAGACCACTCGAGGGCTGGGCGTTGATATTCATGGCCATGCTCCAACTGCCTGCGCGTCTAACCGCAAGCCTATGACCAGAGTTCCTTACTCGCAAGCCGGGCACCTTCGCTGAGCGCCTGGAGCTTCGCCCACATGACTGAGGGATGCACGCGGCGATAGAACGGCCCCTGCGCAAAGCCACAGTCGGTGCCGGCAATAATGTTCTCGCGTCCAACGATACGAGCGAGCCGAACGATACGCTCGGCCACCAATTCAGGATGCTCGACCACATTGGTGGCGTGGCTGATGACGCCGGGAATGAGCACTTGATCGGACCCAAGCCTGGCGTCCTTCCAAACCTGCCATTCATGTTCGTGACGCGGATTGGCGCCTTCGATCACATAGGCGCCGACCTTCACTTTCAGGATCAAGTCGACGATGTCCTTGAGCGGTACGTCGCTGGTGTGCGGGCCCGGCCAGCTACCCCAGCACACGTGATAACGGATGCGATCGACCGGGAGGCCCTCGATAGCGTGGTTGAGGATGTCGACCTGCTTCGAGAGCCATCGCCGGTAATCCGCGAAGCTTGCGGGCGGCACCATGCGATCAAAAGTGACGGCGCTGCGCGCGTCATCGAGCTGCAGCAAGAAGCCGCTATCGACAATCATCTTGTATTCGGTGCGCATCGCCTCGGCGATGGCGGCCTGCAAATCTTCGTCGCTCTTGTAATATTCGTTTTGGCGGTCGGGGATTACGCTCGCTGGGGCTGCGACGGGAAGAAAGGCTTCTTCGACTTTCACGCTCTTCAGCGCGCCCTTCAAATTGTCGATGTCACGCTGAAGCTCGGCCTGGCCGGTATATTTGATCGGGCCGACGCAGATTGCTTCGGTCGTCGTCGAGACCGCTTCTTTGGCATCGAGCTCGGCGTAGAATCCCGCGAATTTGGTGCGGTCGGCGCCGCGCTTGAACGGATTTGCGGTCTTCTGCGTGATCGGCCGGCGCTCGAATCCCAAAAGCCGTTCCAGCGCATATTGCGCCCAGCTGATTGATTTTCCGAACTCCCCGTCACTGACCACGTCGATACCGGCATTGGCCTGCTCACTTACGACTTCGGCGACCGACGCGGTCAGGCACTGTTGGTACGCGTTCTCGTCGTAGGACTTGCCGCCTTGTTTGGCGCGCAGGAACTCCTGCAAAGGCTGCGGGCGGATTAGGCTGCCGACATGGGTGGTAAGAATGCGGTTGGTACTGCGTTTCATGCGCGCTCTATGGTATGCCTTCGGTGCGCGTGGAAGGCAATGCATGGGCGATCCGCCCAATGTATTTGTCGTGGCCCGGGGTGCAGCGCACCCGAAATCGCGTAAAGCCGACTTCGGGCAGTTTTAATTCAGTGCAGTGCGGTGCGCTGCAGACCCGGGGCCGCATTGAGTTCGGAGTTTGTTAGAGCCCCGGATCAACTGCGTACCACTCCGCTGCGCTTCGTGCTGCGCCGCGTCCGGGGCACGCCACGTCGCTACGCCTTTACCACACCGATTAGCTGCTCAAGTTTGGCCGGATCATTGCGCAACGTCTCACTCGGCCCGTCGTAAACAATGCGCCCCCGGTCCATCACCACCGCGCGCGGTGCGATATCGAGCGCAAGGCGCGAGTTCTGCTCGACCAGAACAGTCGCGAGGCCGCCCGCTTGGGTGAGGCGCTTCACCGCGCGTGCCAGCTCCTCAACGATCACCGGCGCAAGGCCTTCCGACGGCTCGTCCATCAACAGCACCTTCGGGTTACCAATCAGCGCGCGGCCGATTGCCAGCATCTGTTGTTCGCCGCCCGACAGCTGGTTGCCGCGATTGGCGGCGCGCTCAGCCAGACGCGGAAAGAGCTCGAACACCGTTTCGTTTGTCCATGGCCCTGGCCGCGCGGCAACTTCCAGGTTTTCACGCAGCGTGAGAGAGGGAAAAATCTCACGCTCCTGCGGAACATAACCGAGGCCAGCAGTCACGCGGCGATAGGTTGCGAGCGTTGAAACATCCCTGCCATGGAGCGATACCCGGCCCCCATGCAACGTAGTGTGACCCATGATAGTCGCAAGCAAGGTCGTCTTGCCGACACCATTGCGGCCGATGATCGATACGGTCTCGCTTGCCCCAAGCGCAAACCGAATATTCTCGAGCACGACGGTCTCGCCGTAGCCAGCACGGACATTGTCTAGCGCAAGCGCCTGCTCAGCCATGGCGGCCTCCACGATGGCCTTCCTGGCCGAGGTAGACTGCTCTCACCTGCTCGTTATTCATGATCTCGTCCGGCGTGCCCTGCGTAAACACGGCGCCCTGCACCAGCACGGTGATCTCTTTGGCAAAACGGAACACGACGTCCATGTCATGCTCAATGATGAGCACGGCGATGTCGGGATCAAGCGCCGCTACCACATCGAGAATAAGATGACTTTCTGAGGACGGCACACCAGCCGCCGGCTCGTCGAGCAAGAGCACGCGCGGCTTCTGTGCGATCGCAATTGCAATCTCCACGAGTCGCTGACGGCCATAGGGTAGTTCGCGCACCAATTTGAGCGCATCTTCGGAAAGGCGCAGTGACTCGAGATGATCGAGCGCCTCATCGATGACCACGCGCTTGGATCCGGCAGAGCGCCACAGGTTATTGCAATTGCCATCACGCTCACCGATGGTCATGCAAAGGTTTTCCAGGACCGTGAGCCCGCGGAAAAGCTGGTTGATCTGGAAGGTGCGCGCGAGTCCACGCCGCGCACGGTAAGCCTGGCTCAACGCGGTGATGTCCTCGCCGTTGAGCAGCACGCGACCGGAATGCGGTTTGAGAACGCCGGTGATCAAGTTTACCAACGTGGTCTTGCCGGCTCCGTTGGGCCCAATCAGTGCGCGGCGCGCACCCCTTTCGAGGGTCAGGTTGATGTCGCGCGCAACAGGCAGAGCACCAAAGGCGCGGTTCAACCTCTCGACCTGCAGTGCGGCGGTCACGGCTTTTTCCTTTCGGTCAGATATTGACCGGCGCTCTCGAATAGGCCGAGTACACCGCGGCGAGCAAATAACACCGTCAGCACAAGCACTAGGCCAATGCCGAACTGCCAGAAGGTCGGGCTTAATTTCGAGAAATAGTCCTCAAGCACCATGTAGACAGCGGCACCGACGAACGCGCCGTAAAGCCGCCCGGTACCGCCGAGGATCAACATCACCATCACCTTGGCGGAGTTGTCGAAGTCGAACACCGTCAGCGTGACGTAGGCGTTGGTCTGCGTGAACAGCGCACCTGCAACGCCCGCAATTGCCGCTGCGATAGTATAGACCGTCACCAATCGACGGTGCACCGGCGAGCCGATTGCATGCATGCGTCGCACGTTTTCGCGGATGCCTGTGAGCGCCTGCCCGAATGGGGAATAGACGATCCGCCGGACAAAATAGAAAACGACCGCCAAGGCCGCGAGCGCGTAAAGATAATAAGTATGCCCGTAGAGATCGTAATCGAAGACGCCAAGTAGCGGTTTGAAGGCCAGCCCCGGCAGTCCGTCATAGCCGCCGGAAATATCCGAACGCAGATTGCCGGTCTCCTGCAACAGAATTGCGGTCGCAAGCGTCAGCATCAGGAGCGTGAGGCCGCGATAGCGCAGCAGGAACCATCCGGTGATGAAGCCGACGAAGCCCGCCACGATCGCAGCCGCGAACAGCCCGCTAATCGGCTCGGTCCACTGCAAGCGCGCCGCGGCAAGGCCGACGGTATAGGCGCCGATGCCGAAGAAAGCGGCATGTCCAAGCGTCACAATGCCGGCATACCCGAGGATGAGGTCAAGCGAGAGCGCGAACATCACCAGCACCAGCACCTGGCTGCCGAACGTCATGCGGTCAGGAAATACGAAAAAGACCGCAATCGCGAGCAGCCATGGCAAGCATTCCGCCAGCCGGAAACGGTGACGCTTGAGCAGATATTCTGCGGCGCGCTCGCGCACCTGCCCGGGGTCGGTCGCGCTCATGATGTCACTCGCGGCCATAGAACCCTGCCGGCTTGATCAGGAGAACGACAACAGTCACGGCGTAGACGAAAAAGCCGCCGGCATCCGCGAGTAGATATTTTCCGGCGGTGTCGAAGACTCCGAGCACCAGCGCAGCGAGCAACGTGCCTTTCAGGCTGCCCAATCCGCCGACCGCGACCACGATCAGGAACAGGACGAGATAGAGCACCGCAAAGCTTGGCGAGAGGCCCAGCAGTTGAATTGCGAGCCCCCCGCCAAGTGCGGCAAGTCCCGACCCGACCGCAAAGGTGAGCGTAAACAGCCGGTCGACATTGATGCCCACCGACTCCGCCATGCGCCGGTTGTCGACCGCGGCGCGGACCTTGGCGCCGATATTGGTGCGCTCGAACGCGTACCAAAGCACCGCAATGAGCGCCGCGCCGAGCACGATCAGGAAAGCGCGATAGGTTGGGAAATATCGAAAGCCGAGATTGACGTCGCCTTGCAACCAATCCGGCAGCGGCACCGACCTCGGAATCGGGCCGTAAAAATAGGTGGCGGTGGCGATCGCCATGAACGCCAAGCCTATGGTGAGCAAAACCTGCTCAAGATCGGTCGACTTATAGAGCCGGCGATAAAGCCCGCGCTCGAATACGACGCTTGCCGCCCCGACCGCGACCGCAGCGACAACGAGCGAAGTTACGAAGCCGAAACCGAGCGTGCGCGTGAGGGTGACGACAATGTAGCCGCCGGCCATGGCGAAGGCGCCATGTGCCAAGTTCACGAACCCCATCAGCCCCATTGTGACCGAAAGGCCAACGGAGGTGATGAACAGGAACATGGCGTAAGCCAAGCCGTCGAACAGAATGCTGACGGCTATATTGACGACTTGCGGCACGAGCCCCACCCCGCATTCAAGAAAACGCCGCCGCGTCTTTATGCGCGGCGGCGCTGCTTCGTGTCAATTTACAGGTCGGCCAATCAAGAGCCGCAGCGGCCGACTTTGAGCTCCTTGCACTCGTCCTTCACGCCCTTGGTCGTGTCGAGGATCTTGACGCCGAGCTTGCCGTCCGCCTTGCGGACGACTTCCATGGCGTGCTCGTCCTGAACGATATCGCGGGTCGCAGCGTCGATCGTGACGGTTCCGCGCGGACCCTTGCTGGTCCAGCCCTTCATCGTATCGATTACCTTCTGCCCATCATCGACCTTCCCATTGAGCTTTTTGATCGTGTCGAAGATGGCGTGCATGGTGTCCCAACCCGCCGCCGACATGAAGTCCGGATAGGAGTCCTCGCCATATGCGTCATGCCAGGCCTTGTTGAAAGCCTTGTTCTCGGCATTGTCGAGATCGACCGCGTAATGGCTCATCACGATGGTGCCGATGGCCGCATCACCCATGTCCTGCAACTTGTTGTCGGGGATCAAATCCATTGGACCGATCAGCTTGACGCCGCCTTTACGCATGCCGAGCTCGCCATAAGCCTTCATCACGCCAGCTGCGTGCGCGCCCGAAGGAATGAAGACATACATACAGTCTGGCTTGGCATCCTTGATGCGCTGGAAGAACGGCGTGAAGTCCGGCACCTGCACCGGGCTCCCCATCGGAATTGCTTCGGTGATCTTGCCGCCGGCCTTCTCGAACCCCGCCTTGAAAGCTTCTGTAGAATCCTTGCCCGGCGGGAAGTCCGTATAGGCCATCGCCGCCGTCTTGCAGCCGATCTTGTCGTGCGCATAGGCGCCCATCGGATAGGCCGGATGCCACATGCTGAACGACAGCCGCGCGATGTAGGGCGATAGATTGGTGATCCAGGCAGTGCCGGCATTGGCAATAACCATTGGTACCTTTGCCTGCGTTACCACCGCCGCGAGCGCAATCGCCGAAGGCGAGAATACGAAGCCGGTGAGGATCTGCACCTTGTCGTTGGTGACCAATTCTGTAGCAACGGTTTTCGCCTGCGCCCCAGTCGGTGGACCCTCGTCGCGTTTGATGATCTCAACCTTGTTCGGCGCGATGTCGTTGGCGTGAAGCTTCACATAGAGATCGAACGCCTTGTCGATCTGATGGCCGAGGTCGGCATTTGCCCCGCTGAACGGAAGCACGACACCAATCTTGACGGTCTCAGCTTGGGCAGTCCCGCCCACCGTGAAGGCCAGGGCGGCTAACCCGAGCCAGCCAATCATACGCATCTCATCCTCCCTATATCCTTGATTTGGTTTGGAATGCCACTATGCCAATTAAATCAAGAAGGTTTGGCACTGTTTGGCTTCTTTTCGTTCTTGGGTTTGGCACTCTTGCCAAATTCAGCCCGTAATGTCCAACACCTTGCCCGCCTTTTTCAACGCCCGACGGCTTCCTGCTTTCGTATAGCCTGCCGGGCAAGCTTGGTCTGATTAACCCCGCGCAAATAGTTGCGCAGCACGTTGAGATCACGGTGGCCGGCGATCGCGGCGGCTTGATCCTCGGATCAGCCCGCTTCGATCAGTCGCACTGCCGCCGTGGCGCGCAGGCCGTGCGGCACATAGGTCCCCTCGC
>DASSLE010000005.1:0-3011 GCA_035689725.1 Pseudolabrys sp. | reverse complement strand
GAAGGCGGAAGCGGCGGGACCCAATGTCGCCGGCGCCACGATCCGCAAGAGCATTTGCACGCATTGCTCGGTCGGCTGCACCGTGACCGCGGAAGTTTCAAACGGTGTCTGGGTCGGCCAGGAGCCGAGTTGGGATTCGCCTATCAACCGCGGTTCGCATTGCGCCAAAGGCGCCTCGGTGCGCGAATTGGTTTCCGGCGAGCGCCGCCTCAAATATCCAATGAAGCTCACCAACGGCCAGTGGACGCGGGTGTCCTGGGATGTTGCGATCAACGAGATCGGCGACAAGCTGACCGCGATCCGCCAGAAATCAGGCGGGGACTCGGTATACTGGCTCGGTTCGGCCAAGATGACGAATGAGGGCTCCTACCTGTTCCGCAAGCTTGGCGCGTTCTGGGGCACCAACAACACCGATCACCAGGCGCGCATCTGTCACTCAACCACCGTCACCGGCGTGGCCAATACCTGGGGCTACGGCGCGATGACCAACAGTTACACCGATATCCGTAACGCCAAGACCCAAATCATTATGGGCGGCAATCCGGCCGAAGCCCATCCGGTGTCCCTGCAGCATCTGCTTGAGGGCGCCGAACTCAACAAGGCGAACGTCATCGTCATCGATCCGCGCCTGACGCGCACCGCCGCGCATGCGAGCGAGTATGTTCGGATTCGGCCCGGCACCGACATTCCCGTGCTGTACGGGATGATGTGGCACATCATCAAGAACGGCTGGGAGGACAAAGAATTTATCCGGCAGCGCGTCTATGGATTTGAGGACGCGCGCAAGGAGATGGAGAAGTGGACGCCGGAAGAAGTCGAACGGGTATCCGGCGTTCCCGGCGAACAACTCAAGCGCGTCGCCCAGATGTTTGCGACGCAGAAACCCTCGACACTGATCTGGTGCATGGGCCAGACCCAGCACACGGTCGGCACCGCCAACGTGCGCGCGAGCTGCATGCTGCTGCTGCTCACCGGCAATGTCGGCGCACCGGGCACCGGCGCCAACATCTTCCGCGGCCACGACAACGTGCAGGGCGCGACCGACGTTGGCCTCGATATCGTGACGTTGCCGTTCTACTACGGCCTGGCGGAAGGCGCCTGGAAGCATTGGTCGCGCGTCTGGGAGGTTGACTACAACTTCCTGCTCGGCCGCTTCGATGACAAGAAGATCATGGAGACGTCCGGCATCCCGCTCACCCGCTGGTTCGATGCGGCGATCCTGCCAAAAGATCAGGTCGCGCAGAAAGACAATGTACGGGCCATGTTTGTGCAGGGCCACGCCAGCAACAGCATCACGCGAATCCCTGAGTCGATGAAGGGCCTGAAGGCGCTCGAGCTGCTGGTCGTCGCCGATCCGCATCCCACGACCTGGGCTTCGTTGGCGGTCAACGCCGGGCGCAAGGAGGACATGTATCTGCTGCCCGTCGCGACGCAATTTGAGTGCAAAGGCTCGCGCGTTGCGTCCAACCGCGCGCTGCAATGGGGGGACCAGATCGTCAAGCCGATCTTCGAATCGAAGGACGATCTCGAGGTCATGTACCTCGTCGCCAAGAAGTGCGGCTTTGCCAACGAGATGTTCAAGAACATCAAGGTTGAGAACAATCTGCCGGTGGCCGAAGACATTCTCCGCGAAATGAACCGCGGCAGCTGGTCGACCGGCTACTGCGGCCAGTCGCCGGAACGCCTGAAATCACATATGGCGCACCAGGCGGACTTCGACATGCGCACGCAACGCGCGACCACCGGTCCTAACAAGGGTGACTATTACGGGCTGCCGTGGCCGTGCTGGGGCTCGCCCGAGGTCAGACACCCGGGCACGCCGCTGCTCTACAATACCAACTTGGCCGTCATGGATGGCGGCGGCGTGTTCCGCGCTCGTTTCGGCGTGGAACGCGAGGAGAAGCGGCCTGACGGCTCGACTGTGAAAGTCAGCCTGCTCGCCGACGGGTCCGCCTCAAAAGACTCGGAAATCAAGGACGGTTATCCCGAGTTCACGCTCGGTGTGCTCAAAAAGCTCGGCTGGGACAAGGACTTGACCGAAGCAGAAATGGCGGTGATCAACAATGTCAATCCCACCACCCCGGATGCTGTGTCATGGTCACTTGATCTCTCCGGCGGCATCCAGCGCGTCGCGATGAAGCACGGCTGCGTGCCATACGGAAACGGCAAGGCGCGCATGAACGCGTTTGGTCTGCCGGACCCGATCCCGGTGCATCGCGAGCCCATCTACACGCCGCGCGTTGACCTGGTTTCGAAGTATCCGACGCTGCCGGACGCCAAGCAGTTCCGGCTGCCGAACATCGGCTTCTCGGTGCAGAAAGCGGCGGTGGAAAAGGGGATCGCTAAGCAATTTCCGCTGATCCTCTCGTCCGGCCGTCTGGTTGAGTACGAGGGCGGCGGCGAAGAGACGCGATCCAATAAGTGGCTCGCCGAGCTGCAGCAGGACATGTTCGTCGAGATCAATCCCGCCGATGCCAACGAACGCGGCATCCCGGACGGCGGCTGGGTCTGGGTCACCGGCGCTGAAAACAGCTCCAAGGCCAAGATGAAGGCGCTCGTCACCGAGCGTGTCGGCAAGGGCGTCGCCTGGATGCCGTTCCACTTCGGCGGCTGGTTCGGTGGCGAAGACTTGCGGGCGAACTACCCGCAGGGCACCGACCCGATCGTGCTCGGCGAAAGCGCGAATACGATCACGACCTATGGGTACGACCCGGCTACCGGCATGCAGGAGCCGAAAGTCACCCTTTGTCAGATTCGAGCGGCATAAGGAGCAACGATCATGGCGCGAATGAAATTTCTCTGCGACGCCGACCGTTGCATCGAATGCAACGCTTGCGTCACCGCCTGCAAGAACGAAAACGAAGTGCCGTGGGGCATCAACCGCCGGCGCGTCGTCACACTTAATGACGGCAAGCCCGGCGAACGGTCGGTCTCCATGGCCTGCATGCACTGCACCGACGCGCCGTGCGCGGCGGTTTGCCCGGTGAACTGCTTCTACACCACGGCGGATG
>DASSLE010000004.1:0-3538 GCA_035689725.1 Pseudolabrys sp. | reverse complement strand
CGCGACCTCTATCTTTCGCGGCTTCGCCAATGTGGGTTTGCGCTAGATCAACGCAGCTGCCGCCTATTCGATCACGTCATCCGCAAGAGCAAGTATTTTTGGCGGAATTTTAAGAGCAAATGTCTTGGCCGTTATCAGGTTAATGACAAATTCGAATTTTGTTGGTTGTAGAATTGGCAAATCGGCAGGGTTGGCACCATTAAGGATTCGGCCGACGTAATCGCCTGCCTGACGATACGCATCGGGTAGGCTCACGCCATAGCTCATCAGACCGCCAGCATCCGCGAACTCACGCCACTCATAGATTGTGGGGGTGGAATGACGTGCGGCTTCGGCAACTAATTGATTTCGTCGGCCCAGAAAAAATGGGTCTGCGCTAACGAGGAGCGCTTTCGCCTGGTTATCGACGAGCGTCTGGAAGGCATTATCGATTTCGGGCGCGGTGCTCGCCTTCAAGACAATCAACTGCTGTCCAAATTTGTTCGCTGCCGATTCCACATCCGCGGCTTGAGGCTCGGCCTGCGGACTGTTCGGGTTAACGAGCAATGCAATCACATTTGAGTCTGGCACCAATTCGTGAATGAGCTCGACACGCTTCGCATCGAGCAAATACGCAAACAAGGTTACTCCCGTGATGTTTTTTCCCGGTCGGTTGAGACTACTGACCAACCCAAATTTGATTGGATCGCTGCCAAGCGTGAAGACAATGGGGATTGCATTAGTTGCAGCCTTTGCCGCTAACGACGATGGCAGGCCGCCGGTCGCTACAATGACCGAGACACGGCGGGAGACGAGTTCGGCAGCGAGCATCGGCAGCCGGTCGTATTGCCCTTCCGCCCACCGATAAATCACATCGACGTTTTGGCCTTCGTTAAATCCAGCTTCTGCCAATCCACGGCGAAATCCGTCGACGAATGGTCTGTAACCGGCGGGTGCCGCTGCGCCGAGGAAGCCGATCAAGGGCTTGGCGGCCTGTTGAGCGGCGCCAGCTATCGGCCATACAGCCGCGCCCCCAGCGAAAGCAATAAATTGGCGTCGCCTCATGCAATCCCTCAAATAATCTCAACACCGTCGAGGGCGACGAAGTCCATAATTTGCGCTAAAAATAGGTGTCGGAGGAATTTTAGATCGTTTGGATTGTTGGTCAGTCGTCGTCGGAGGGGTACAATGAGGCGACGTGAGTTCGTCACACTTATTGGCAGCGCGGCGGCGTGGCCGTTTACGACGCAGGGGCAACAAGCTGGCAAAATCTATCGGATCGGATTGCTCAGTGGCGGTTCACCCACAGGCCCCCTGGATGAACGCAACAAATCCTTTACTTTGGTTCTTGCCCAGCGGGGGTATGTTGAAGGACGCAACGTCGTAATTGAACAGCGGTGGGCGAATGGCCGCGTCGAACTGCTTGATGCCCTTGCAGCCGAGCTCAAGGCGGACAAGGTCGATGTCATCGTGGCATTTGGCTACCCAGCCGCACTAGCCGCCAAAGTTTCCGCGAATAAAACTCCGACCGTCATCTCCGGCGCCGGTGATCCCGTCGCGACAGGCCTGGTTGACGGCTTGGCGCGGCCGGGTGGTTATCTTACCGGGGTGACAGAACTTTCCACCGATCTCAGCGCCAAACGCCTCGAAATCCTTAAGGACGCTGTACCTGGCCTCGGTGTTGTCGCGATGCTGTGGAACGCGGCGGACCTCGGCATGACGTTGCGCTATCGCGCTGCCGAAGATGCCGCCCGCGTGCTTGGCGTCAAAGTGCAAACCCTGGGCGTGCGCGAGCCCAATGATTTCGAGCAGGCATTCGCCGAAATGACGCGTCAACGCCCCGATGCCATTCTGATGGTGTCCGATGCCCTGACCCTCCTGAACCGCAAACGCGTTGTCGAATTTGCGGCAGCCAACCGTCTGCCAACGATCTTCGAGAATGCCTCACCGGTGCGTGAAGGCGGGCTGATGTCATACGGTCCCAACCAGAGCGCAATTGGCGAGCGCGTGGCTGAACTCGTTGCTCGTGTCCTGGGCGGCGCGCGGCCCGCCGATCTGCCGCTTGAATTGCCGACCCGCTTCGAACTCATCATCAACCTCAAGACCGCCAAGGCACTTGGCCTTAACCTATTGCCCGCGCTGCTTGACCGCGCCGACGAGGTAATCGAATAAAGTTCGCTGATCTCCGCTTATGACACAAAGCGGACATTCCGGAGCCAGCGTTCAATGTCTGCTTTCGGGGTAAGAGCGGACATCGCGGCAGACACGCGGGAGCGCATCTAATGGCACCTCCACATACGGCCAGTTCGGGTGCAGGTTTCGGGCAGCAGCCGGAGGAATGACTGGCCGTTCGGAGTTATTACCGGCGTCACACGGAGGTCTGGTCCGTATGATTTTCGTCGCTGTCGTTGCTCTCGCCGCCGTGGTCGTCGGTCTACAGTCGGCGCTTACGAGGCCCCCTGGTGCCGATACCCCAGAAGCGACCCAACAACACCACCAACGACCGCGACTACAAACGCCAACATCTTTCGCATCATGCACTCCCCGGCCTGCAAGCCGAAAGACCGGATGATACACCACCTGAAATGCGCATGCGCGCCGGGTTGATGAGTCTCACCGGTTTGTTTTGGGATGGCTCGGTTGACATCGGCAATTATGAGAGACGTTCGCGACATCCCGTCGTTATGGGCGCCCGTACTTTTGTTTTTTGCGGCCATAATTTTTGCCCTGCTGTTTTTCTTGCGTGCGATTTGACGGGACAGGGCTGAAAAATGGAAACCACCGAGAAGATCGTCGAAGCCTGCGTTCGCTACATCATGAAGCGCTGGGCGACGACCCCGAACCTCCGATGCGACGCTCACGATCTCGGAGTTTCCTGTGGGATATTACCGCAGCGGTATTGAGTTGCCCCCGATCATTCACCTGCTACCGCTATGCTTGCTCGGTAGATTTGGAATGTCTCATCCGGCTCGGCGCCGGACATTCCAGATCCACAATCTGCGAGCTGGCCTTGCAGTACACTTAAGACGACACGTAGAGGCCCCGGCCACCGCGTCGGGGCCGACTACCTCAGTTTGGCCGACCCCCACCCATTTCATGTTGCCAGCGTTTGATGACCCCGCGCGGAAATTCGCGTTCTTCCAGCCCAACGCGTCGGCAGGCCTCAGGCCACATTTTGAGTAAGGCTTGATCGCGACGGAACAATTCGCTTTGCGAAACCTCTCCGTTTTCGGAACTCGGCCATTGTTCCGCCGCCATTTTCAATAGCTCGATCAGGGGGGCTATATCTTGCTCAGTCTTCATGGCTATTCCCCTTCTCCCTGCATTTTTAGTGATTGTTAGAATAGGGGTACCAATCCGATCCCGCAGTGTTGGCCATCACAAAAAGGCGGTATAATTGATTGGTCACGCCGCCTGTTTGGCCAACAGGTGCGCGAGGGCTTTTTTCCCCTCTTTTGCTGCCTCTGCCATGCTCTCAAAAAAGGCGGGCGAGCGCTCTATCGGCACAGCTTTACCGGCACAGTAGATCTCCCACCGCCATGGCTTAGGCGGATTTCCG
>DASSLE010000003.1:0-2786 GCA_035689725.1 Pseudolabrys sp. | reverse complement strand
CATAGCCGCAACAGACGCCGTCAGTTTCCGCTGTGAGATATGGAAAATTACTGTCCAGCAAATGCTTCATCCGCCGGGCCATTTCGGCTTCATTCGGCAGAATGAGTTCGAACGACGCCGTGCCGTGTTCGACCGCGTGCGCATAGATCCGATTGATAGCTGGTATATCGGATGTGCGGGCACAGCGTATGGTCAAGGTCATAGCGCAGCGACGCTAGCAAAACGAAAGCGCCCCGGCCTATAGCCGGGGCGCGCATCGCTGTCTTGTCGCTGGTGCTTACCGGCGATCGCTCAACGGTGCGTTAGCGCCGATCACCCATGAAGCGCAGCAAGAACAGGAACAGGTTGATGAAGTCGAGATAGAGCGTCAGCGCGCCCATCACCGCCTTGCGGCCAGTGACGGTGCCGTCATCGTTGGCGCTGTAAATCTCCTTGATCCGCTGGGTATCCCAGGCGGTGAGGCCGGCGAAGATCAGCACGCCGATTGCGGAGATTGCGAACTCAAGCCCCGGACTCTTGAGAAAGATGTTGACGATCATTGCCAGGATGATTCCGAACAAGCCCATCACGAGGAATGAGCCGACCGGCGACAGATCGCGCTGTGTGGTGTAGCCGTACAGGCTCAATGCACCGAATGAAGCCGCCGAGATGAAGAAGGTCCGGGCGATCGAGCCGTGCGTGTAAGTCAGGAATACCGACGACAGCATCACGCCGAGCAATCCCGCATAGACCATGAACAGCATCAGTGCTGTGCTTGGCTGCAGGCTGCTGATCCGGACGCTCATGAAGAACACCAGGCCGAGCGTGGCCAGGAACAACACGATCACCACTGGGCCGCCATAGATCGTTTGCCCGAATGAGGTGAGCGCGAGCGTACCGCCGGCGGTAGTCTGCACCGCGGCGTTGAACGTCAGCCAGGCGACGACGCCGGTCAGAGCGACGCCCGCGGCCATGTAGTTGTAGACGCGGATCATGTAGGCGCGCAGGCCTGCATCGATCGCGATAGCACGCGCGGCGCCGAAGCCGCGGGCAGCTACGTTACGGTCGTAGTCCGACATCGAAGTTTCCTCTCTCATGTCCCGGCATTTCGCCGGCTACGTTTCGCGCGCCGGCACAGTGCCGGTGCGCTCGTATCCCAAATCTAGTGGTTGACTAGCCTTGGCGCTAGATATGGCTTGATGATGACCATGCACCATTGCGGATCGTTAATGTCAGGTAGCGGCGGTATTATACCTGAATTGGCCAGGCTGGGACCGGCTGGCCCGGCGCGTGGCGGAATGTCGCAAAAACTATAGATTCCTCAATATCGGCGCGGGTTTTTGGCCAAGCGCCATATAGGTGCCGGCGAGCCCGAGGGCGACCGTGGCCGCAACCGCGGTGAGCGCAGCCACAAAGGCTGGCCACGGCAGCCAGGCAAAGGACAAATGCATAAGTTGAGAGACGATGAGCCAGGCGGCGAGCGAACCGCTGATCATCCCGAATATCGCAGTGGCTGCGCCGAGCAGTAAATATTCGATAGTGTAGGCTGCGAGTAGGCGGAAACGTGTGGCGCCGAGCGTCTTGAGAATTACCGCGTCATAGACGCGGTGGCGGTGGCCGGCGGCGAGCGCGCCGCCTAACACTAGCGCTGCAGCGATCAAGGTGATGCCGCTGGCACCGCGGATTGCCAACACCAGATTGGCGACAATGCTGCCGACTGCTTCAAGTGCGTCCTTCACCCGCACGGCGGTGACCATCGGAAAGTTTTCAGCGACCGACCGGATGACTGTGGCCTCCTGTGCTGGGGTCCCGCCGCCGGGGTAGGTGAGGGTGGCGAGATGAGTGTGCGGTGCACCGCGAAAGGAATTCGGTGAAAACACCATTACGAAATTAATACCGAGGCTCTCCCAGTCGACCGTGCGCATGTTAGCGATTGTTGCCGTAATGTTGCGCCCAAGCACGTTGACGACGACAGGGTCGCCAAGTTTGAGACCCAAGCCGTCGGCGATGCGTTTTTCGAACGAGACCAGTGGTAATCCGTCATAATCTGAATCCCACCATTTTCCCTCAACCAATCGCGAGCCGGTGGGAGTCTCGTTCGCGTAAGTAAGCCCTCGGTCGCTTTGCAAAACCCAGGCGGCTTCCTCTTTTGGCTTGAGGTTCTCGGCGGGTATGCCGGCAGCGGAAATGATACGTCCGCGCAGCATCGGCACTTCCTCCAGCTTTGCAGATGGGGCCTGTGCGCGTACGAAGGTGTCAAAACGGGCGGATTGATCGGCCGGAATATCCAGGAAATAAAACGATGGCGCTTTCGCCGGCAGCTCATTGGAGAATTGCCGAGTCAGATTTCCGTCGATCTCGATAACGGTGACTAGCAAAGTGATGCCAAGGCCAAGCGAGAGCACAACAGTCGGTGTCAATGCGCTCGGCCGATGAAT
This sequence comes from Pseudolabrys sp., assembly GCA_035689725.1. Lineage (GTDB taxonomy): Bacteria > Pseudomonadota > Alphaproteobacteria > Rhizobiales > Xanthobacteraceae > Pseudolabrys. Next base: position 369 of record DASSLE010000003.1, on the reverse strand, counting down.
ATTGGCGACGGCCATGCGTAGGCCGGTCGCCCGGGCGCGCGGAGCCCGGCTTGCCAGAATCATCATCAGCGCGGCGACCATGCGCAGCAACATAAACACTCCGGCGGCCGTGGCGACGTAGATGACTGCGACGCGGCGGTCATAGGCCAGGAGTATGGCGGACGCGGCCAGCACGAGTACGGCGACAGCGGTGAACGCAACGTAACGCTTGCGCGGTCGATGTGATTGGGGCGCCACCATATCGCGGAACAGTTCCGCCACCGGTACATCGTGTGCGCGCCCAAGGGGCCATAGCGTAAAGACCAAAGCCGTCAACAGGCCGTACATCAGCGCCAGTATTAATTCGCCGGGGTGCAATGCAGGCACGAG
>DASSLE010000002.1:0-2794 GCA_035689725.1 Pseudolabrys sp. | reverse complement strand
CCCGGGTGCGCTTGGTTGCCGCGGGCGTGGGGCCAAATCACGCAGGCGAAGGCAGCGAAATGAAACAAGTCGGTGCCACGATACATTCGGAGTGGCGCTCACTTCCGACAGAACTACGGCAAATGGACGAACAGACCGAAGCGTTCGCGATGCAGATAAAAGACAAATACAAATTCTCTAGCGAGAACGCCGACCCCTATCAAACCGTCAAGGGCTGGCTGCTAAATTATCTATCGCTCACACGCGGGCTGGAGTAAAATGAAGGCGACCGGCTACCTGCTTACGTAAAGCAAGGATTGGGTCTTGATGCCGGCGAGAACGTCCGCTTCATTCGGACACGGCTCGCGTCGTAGGTGTCCATGGCGTTTTTCCAGGTCGTCTATACGGACAGAACAGCGTCAAAACGTCGGTCGTGTGGGCTCACATCATCGCGGGTTCGACCACCCGACGACCGTGTTCACATCCGACCACCCTTCGCCGCTCGTGAGAGCTATTGGCCTGAGAGGTGGAAGGTCATCCCGTCAGAGTGGCGGAAGGTCAAACCGTTTCTTTAAAGGAAAGGAAGAGCGAAATGCCAGCAGCAATCAACATCTACAATCCTGAGGAACTTGGGCCTCCGATGGGGCAGTACACCCATGTGACGCGCGTGAAAGCGAACGAATTCCTGTTCATCGCGGGAATGCTGTCAGGCGACGCCTCAGGCAATGTTATCGGCGAGGGCGAATTCGACGTTCAGACTGCGCAGGTCTTTCGCAATATCGAGGCGGCGCTGAAATCAGCCGGAGCATCCTGGTCCAACATCGTTCAGTTCACGACATACCTCGTCCATTCGCAGGATATCCCCAAGTTCATGCAGTTTCGTTTGCATGAATTCCCAAAGATGTTTCCGAACGGAAAGTATCCGCCGAACACGCTTCTGATAGTCGATCGGCTGGTCAAGGAGGCTTTCCTGATCGAAGTGCAGACTATCGCTGCCGTCTGAAAATCCACTCATCAAGCAAGTTCTGTTTCAATCGGAGTTCGCCAAGATGATCTCCGTATCAACGACACAGAAAAACCGATTAGCCTGCTCAAAGCCGTAGCCCCTGAGCGGATAACGTACAGAATCTTTCGCACTTTTAGGATTGCCGGCTTCCTCTAGACTGAGGAAGGATTGAAGCAATGAGTGAAGACGATGGATTGAAGGCGATGGGCCAGGTCATCCAGATTGATGAAGCCCGGATCCGGGATCATCTCGGCGAGATGGTCCGTGGCACGGTTGAAGAGACCCTCAACGCGTTGCTGGATGCCGAAGCGGATCGGCTTTGCGGTGCGGGGCGTTACGAGCGCAGCCAAGGCCGTCAGGATACCCGGGCCGGCAGCTACGAACGCTCGCTGCACACCGTGGCCGGGGAGGTGAACCTCAAGGTTCCCAAGCTGCGGCGCCAGACCTTCGAGACGGCCATTATCGAGCGCTACCGCCGGCGGGAGAGCTCGGTCGAGGAAGCGCTGATCGAGATGTATCTGGCGGGGATTTCGGTCCGCCGGGTCGAGGACATCACCGAGGCACTGTGGGGCACCCGTGTCAGCCCGAGCACGGTGTCGAACCTGAACAAGAAGATCTACGCCAAGATTGAAGCCTGGCGGAACCGGCGGATCGAGGGCGAGCACCCGTATCTCTACCTCGACGGCATCGTCATGAAGCGCAGCTGGGCCGGCGAGGTCCGCAACGTTTCACTGCTGGTGGCCTCGGCCGTCAACTCGGAAGGATTTCGCGAGATCCTGGGCATCTGCGAAGGTGCCAAGGAGGACAAATCCGGCTGGTCGGCGTTTCTGCGGCATTTGGTCGACCGCGGCCTCAAGGGCGTGCAGCTGGTCATTTCCGACGCTTGCAGGGGCCTTGTCGAAAGCGTCGCGGATTTCCTGCCGGAGGCGCGCTACCAACGCTGCATGGTGCATTTTTACCGCAACGTCTTCAGCCACGTCCCTTCGACCAGGGTTCGCGAGGTGAGCCACATGCTCAAGGCTATTCATGCGCAGGAGAGCCGCGAGGCCGCCGACAAGAAGGCCCAGGCGATCGTCGACGACCTGCGGGCAAGCAAGATGGGCAAGGCAGCCGACCTCGTCGAGCAGGCCGTCCACGAGACACTGACCTACTATGGCTTTCCCGACATTCACTGGCGGAAGATCAGAACCAACAATCCGCTGGAGCGGATCATGAAAGAGATCCGGCGCAGAACCCGCGTGGTCGGTGCCTTCCCGGACGGTCAGTCCTGTCTCAACCTGGCGGCCGCACGACTACGCCACATCGCCGGAACGACGTGGTCAGCCAAATGCTACATGAACATGCGGCCACTCTATCAGCAGCAGTTGTCTGAAACCGAAGCCGTCGCATGATGAATGTGCGAAAGAATCTTGACGCTACCGAATGTTTTTCTTCCCCCGGCAGAAGCAAACCGAGTCGTTTTAAAAACGCGGCTTGGCTTTCGTAGGTTGGTGATCGCTTTCGTCTACGCCTGTACAAATCTCTGGAATGCCGAGCGCGAAGCTTGGCCCGACTGCAGTAACTTCATACGCTGGCGTGCCGGTGCTGCCCAATCGCTTGCGCGGTTGTGGCAGCTTCCCATCAATGAACCATCCCTTGAACGTGCCAAGAGGTAGACGGGGTGCCGTATACTGCCACCACAAAGCGGGGCGAGTGCCGGGGTTCTCTTTGACGTGTTCGGCAATGATAACTTCGTGATGAATATTCCAGAGTTGTTCGTTATTTTTATTATGGGCAATGGCGAATGCTTCGAACGACTTTTCCGGCAGT
>DASSLE010000001.1:0-4585 GCA_035689725.1 Pseudolabrys sp. | reverse complement strand
TTTTTATTCAGGCACAGCAAACGGAGATAAAACCATGTCGCTGGGGCTTATTCTTGTAATCATCCTTGTCATCTTCTTGCTCGGCGGCTTCAGCGGCCGCTTCGGCGGCTACGGCTACGGTTATGGCCACGGTGGCGTTGGTCTTATCGGCACGATTCTGATCATCATCGTCATTCTGATGTTACTTGGGCGGCTCTAGCCCACGGAACACAACTGCGCCCGATGTCCGCTTATGAGGATGTCGGTCGCGACGACATGTATCGGGATCACCGCGTCTTCCAGGTTTCGATAAGGAAGATGTGTGTCGATGAGCTGTCGCAGACCCTCCGACGCGACGAGAAAATCCCGCCGCCGCACAAAGCTGAGTAACGTCCGCCATGTCACCGGGAACACGTCCTGCCGGCGCAGTCCGCGCCAGATCGACTCCAGTTGTCGGATTCCCCCGATTGTGGGTGTCCCCGCATAGTAGGCCCCGTTGAGCGCGCCGACGCTGGAACCGAACACCATATCGGCCGCAATACCGTGCGAGATTAGCGCGTGGAGCATTCCGACCTGAATGGCGCCAAAACTTCCGCCGCCCGCGAAGACAAAAGCTGTTTTTGGCCGGACGTGATCATTCGACATGGAAACTGGCTCCATGGCTTCACACATCATTTTGCGGCATCATCTCTCGCCAAAGACTCCTAAAGCATCGCCGCGCGCTCTATCTTCAACTCAGCCTGCAGACTTGCTAGATCGCGGAATATCGACGCGACGGCGAGCACCTGTCCCTTGCGCTTATATTTCAGCAAGCAATCCTTCGCCTTGATATCGCCGTCAACCGTGATTTCATCCCACTGTTCGGCGTGGCCAACATAATTAATCGGCACGTCGTAATGCTGGCTCCAAAAGAACGGCACCGCATCGAATTTCTTATGCTGCCCCAAAATGTTGAGTGCAACTGTCTGTCCTTGGCGTTCGGCGACCACCCAATGTTCCACGCGAATATTCTCGCCTGAATGGGAATCAGGCCAGCGCGCGATATCGCCCGCGGCATAGATCCCGGTAACGCTCGTTTCGAGAAAAGCATTGACTGCGATGCCGCGATCAATCGAGAGGCCGGCCTGTTCTGCCAGCGCCAAACGCGGCCGCACCCCGACACCAACAACCACGAGATCGGCTTCAAGCACAGCACCGCTTTTGAGCGTCGCGCGCTGGCCTTCAATGGCGACCACAGTATCTTCGAGATGAAACACGACACCGTGCTCCTCGTGCAGCGCGCGAACAAAATCGCCCATTTCAGGCCCGAGGATGCGCTCCATCGGTCGTCTTTCCGGTGCCACCACGTGCACCTCGATCTTGCGTGCGCGCAACGCTGCTGCCACCTCAAGTCCAATAAAACTCGCACCGATCACTAGCGCGCGGCGCGCTCCTTTGGCCATGTTAATGATGGCGCGGCAATCAGCGAGTGAACGCAACGTGTGAATGTGCGGCTGATCGGCGCCGGGTATTGGCAAGCGCACAGGCTCCGCGCCGAGGGCGAGCAGAAGCTGATCATAAGGTACTTTGCCGCCGCCGGCGGTGACGACTTGGCAAGCTTTGGTGTCAATGCCGATAACCTCGGTATTGAGACGCAACTCGATTCCTACCTCGCCATAGAAACGGTCCGGACGTAACGGCATCCAATCCTCCGGAGCGCTGCCGGCAAGATAATCCTTGGACAGGTTCGGTCGATCGATTGGTGCAGCGGCGTCACTGCTCAGCATGGTGATGTTGCCGCGAAATTCTCGCCGTCGAAGCATTTCCGCCGCAGCAAAACCAGCAGCGCCACCACCGACGATGACAACCTTGTCAGGCGCGGCAGCCGGAGCTTTGGCGCGCGGCCTCGCTTGTTCAAGCTTCTCATGTACGAAGACTCGGCCGTTTCGTTGCTCGACTCGCCAGCAGTCGAGAGGACTTATGGCGGGCGCGCGCACTGCTTCGCCGCTATGCAGATCGAAGCAGGCGTGATGCCAAGGGCACCGAATGCTGTCCCCGACTACGAGCCCTTCACTGAGCGGCCCGTGGTAGTGGCTACAATGGGCCGCGATGGCAAACATCTCGGTCCCGCGGTGTACTAATAAGACCTCCTGGTCGCCCACATGACCGACCAGCTTTCCATCTGCAAACTCTGCGAGCGCAACGCCCTGGGTCAGGTCGGGACCGCTGGGCGGGGATTGTTCTTGCGTCATGTTTCCACACTCCGTGATGCATGCCGCAGCATCACATTTTCAGCGCGGCCAGGCCTGCAAAGCACAATGTGTTGTCCTCAGGCCGCCATACTGAGGAATTCTTGACGAGTTAGTGGATTATCGCGGAAACAGCCTAGCATACGGCTCGTGATCAGATCTGATTCAGGCTTATGCACGCCGCGCGTAGTCATGCAGTGATGCGATGCCTTTATGATGACGCCAACGCCCTGAGGTTTAAGGACGTCATTGATCGTGTTCGCAATTTGTGCCGTCATCTTTTCCTGAATCTGCAAACGCTTGGCGTAAACCTCAACCACTCGGGCGAGCTTGCTGATACCAACCACACGACCGTTTGGAACATAGGCCACCCAGGCCTGGCCGATGATGGGCGCCATGTGATGCTCACAATGGCTTTCAAAGCGAATGCCACGCAGTACAATCATTTCGTCATAACCTTCTATTTCCTCGAAGGTCTTTTGCAGGATCTCGACGGGATCCTGGGCGTAGCCAACGAAAAAAAATTCTTCGAACGCGCGTGCCACACGAGCAGGAGTCTCAATCAAGCCATCCCGCTCTGGGTCGTCGCCGGTCCATCGAATAATGGTCCGAAACGCAGCTTCGACAGCAGCTCGGTCGGGCCGGTCAACCTCGGTGCGTATGGTTCTGACCCGCTCCAGCGCATGAACATTTGAACTCATGGAAATACCTTCTTCTAACCGTTCGCCGGAGCGTCGGACGTTGCTAATGTGTAGACGCTAGTTAGACGGTGGCTGAGCGAAAAGGTTCCCGGGAATCATCCGGCAAGGCCGAGCCGTTGCATGACGGCGTTCGTCATGCGCTCGCAGCGTCTGCCGGCGAATGGGAACGCGTCCATTAGGAAGGGGCCGATTTGCTTGTCCAGTTGCTCGCGCACGAGCCGCCGCGCGCGGTGCAGTCTCGTTTTTACCGTCTTTGCTTTAAGGCCGAGGAGGTCCGCAGTTTCTTCAGCACTCATCCCCTCGATCACGCGCGTAATAAACACGATTCGAAAGATCTCGGGCAGGTTGTCGGTCGCTTGCTCGACAAGCTGTAAAATTTGCCGTTGCGCCATTGTTCGTTCCGGATCGCCAGATGTCGCTGTTTGAGGGAATTGGATGATCTTAGCCTCGGTTCGTTGCGCTTCGAGAGTCTCCAGGTCGACGGACGGACGTTCGCGTCGTAGCCGTCCCAAAGCTTCATTCATGGTTATGCGGGACAACCATGTCGCTAGGCTGGAATCGCCGCGAAAGGCACCCAGATGCGTGAAGGCATTCACATAGGCTTCCTGGACGACATCTTCGGCTTCGCTGTCGTTCCGCAGGATGCTGCGAGCGATCCGGTAAAGTCGCCGATTGTGCCTCTCCACAATAATGCGGAACGCCGTACCGTCACGGGCAAGCGCGCGCCGCACGAGTTCGGCATCGTCAGATGGGACCGCAACACGCGGCGCAGGCGCTGATCTCATGTTTAATCCCCTTGCTACAGGATTAGATGCTTTTCAAGGGAAAAGGTTCCCGGTGCGCTTCGCGCCAGCTCGATCGACCCGTCGGCTGGGCACGACAGGGTGGCCGCCTCAGCGTGGCCGCTTTGGGTCATTAGCAGACATCGCGACACGTCCGAACGATGTCCGCTTTACCCCCGATAGCGGATATCTGTTGGCGCCAGCCGAATGTTCCGTTTGGTGCCACAAGCAGACACTCGCGGCGCTGATCCCGCCGCCGCGCTTATGGTTGAGCGATTGGATTGCCTATCTCTCGAGGCAGGCTTGCGCTACATCAAAGCCGCTGTTGGCCAGTTTCGTTATAGATGTCGGCCGAGCGAGGCGGTTTAAGCATAGAGCCTCCCTCGCTTGGGGCGCTCCTAGCCGAGCGGAAAACCGCTGCACCGCTACGGCTCGGGCCGCTCCCGCTTAAAAACTGCAAGCACACGGGACCCCACCATGCCGCGTTACTATTTCCATCTCACCGATGGCAATCAAGTTCTGAACAACCACAAAGGCATTGACTTGTCCGGCAATGCCGCCGCTCGCGCCGATGCGGTGGCACTCGCGCGCGACCTCAAAAACGGTGCGGTCATGCCGGGCTGGAACTGGACCGGCTGGTTCGTCGCCATCGTGGACCAGCACGGACACACGGTCGACAAGGTTCCGATTGCGGATGTTTGAGAAAGTCTCAGGAGGATAGCTCCATGACCTCATATATCGTGGGTCTGAGGCATAAGACGCGCTCGAAGGTCCTAACAATTGAAGCCGAGGACGCCTTAGTCGCGGCGCTCAGGGCCAAGCACGAAAATCCCGAGGCAATAATTACTTACGTCCGCAAGTCCAATCGTCGTGGCGACCATCGTCATCCACATGA